>DATEJJ010000576.1:0-8720 GCA_035278125.1 Rugosimonospora sp. | reverse complement strand
CCCGCCCGGTCCACCGGTACCGCCACCGCCGGCCCGGTACCGGCGGCGTGCAGCACGGCGGAGTGCTCGATCGCGGAGTGCACCACGGTCGCCAGCGGGCGCGCCGCCCGGGTACCGGCGATCGCGGCGTGCGCGGCCTGCGTACCGCTGGGGTGGAAGCCGATCTCGTCCGGGCGTACCCGGAGGGATTCGGCCATCGAGGCGCGGGCCGCGTCGAGCAGTTGGCGGGCGCGGCGCGCGGGCGCGTACAGCTTGGCTGGATCGGCCCATCCGTCGGCATGCGCCGCGACCAGCGCCTGCGCGGTCACCGGGTGCTGCGGCGCGCCGGCGGCCGCGTCGAAGTACGCGTACCCACCCACCGGCAACAAGGTACTCCGGAGTGCGATAGGACCACCCCAAGACGGGCGCACCCTGCATGGTCGAGTAATCTGCGACCGTCGGTGACGCCCGCGCGGGTGATGGCGGGTGTCGACGCGGGCCGGGGCCGCAGGCGTGGGCCGGACGTTCGCGGGTAAGGCGCTGCTAGGGAGGCACAGCAGGTGGTCGCTAGGGGTTCTGGCTCGCGGCCGGTGCTGCGCGGGCGCCGGGGCGCGGTGGGCCGGCTCGCCGGGCTCGGTGTCGCCGCCGTCGCGGCGGTTCTCGCGCTGTCCGGCTGCTCCGTGGACGACGCGTTCCGCTTCGGCTGGCCGGTCAAGGGCATCAGCGAGCAGTCCCGTCAGATGTACGACCTGTGGATCGGCTCGGTCATCGCGGCCCTGGTCGTCGGCGTGTTCGTCTGGGGCCTGATCTTCTGGTGCGTGATCCGGTACCGCAAGCGCGGCGAGGAGCTGCCCCCGCAGACCCGGTACAACATGCCGATGGAGCTGCTGTACACGGTGCTGCCGTTCCTGGTGATCGCGGTGCTCTTCTACTACACCGCCACCATCGAGGCCAACATCAACAAGATCCCGCGCAACCCGGACGTGACCGTGGACGTGGTGGCCTTCAAGTGGAACTGGGAGTTCGAGTACGAGGGCCAGACCACCCCCGACGGGCAGAAGGTGTCCACCATCGGCGCCGCCGACTACATCCCGGTGCTGGTGGTACCGACGCACAAGACGATCCTGTTCAAGGAGCACTCCGCCGACGTCATCCACTCGTTCTGGGTACCGGACCTGCTGTTCAAGCGGGATGTGTTCCCGGGCAACGTGACGAACGAGTTCGCGGTGACGATCGACAAGGAAGGCCCGTACGTCGGCCACTGCGCGGAGCTGTGCGGCACCTACCACTCGATGATGAACTTCGAGCTGCGCGCGGTCCCGTTCGACGTGTACCAGACGTTCATCGACGCCAAGAAGCAGGGCATGAGCACGCCGGACGCGCTGCGCGCCGCTGGCCAGAACCCGCTGGCCACCACGACGACGCCCTTCAACACCGACCGCACCGCGCGCAGCGCCAGCTGACGTCACGTCGAGGATCGAGGACAGACCATGAAGGCCGAGTGGCGACTCTTCGGGTTGGTGTCGGGGTTCCTGTACGTCGCGTGCATCGTGTACGCGGCGTGGACCAGGGCTGAGCTGGGTGACCCGGACTGGATCGGCACCGTGGCGCTGTTCCTGTCCGGCACGCTCTGCCTGATGTGCGCGTCGTACTTCTGGCTGGTCTCGCGCCGGATCGACCCGCGGCCGGAGGACAGCCCCGAGGCCGAGATGAGCGACGGGGCCGGCGAGATCGGCTTCTTCAGCCCGGGCAGTTACTGGCCGTTCGGCCTGGCCTTGGCCGCCGTCGTGGCCGGCATCGGCATGGTGTACTGGCAGATCTGGCTGGTCGCGGCCGGCATGTTGGCGGTCCTGTTCGCCACCGGCGGCCTCCTTTTCGAGTACTACACCGGCTCCCGCCGCACCGCCGAGTAAGCCTGGAAAGCTAGCGACGAAGCCCTAAACCGGCAGGTGAGGGGCTTCGTGCATGAGAAGGCGCAGAGCAAGGTCAGAACTTGCCGGCAGATCGAAGAGCCCAGTGCCCGATCCGCCGGCAACTGCCGATGATGGGGGGCCTGCCCGAGGGGCGCACTGGCCCCCTGGGAGAGCACAAACGAAGGCGCCCGCCGGGGTTGCCGGCGGGCGCCTGGTGGAGCTTGCGGTCGTCGGGTCAGGAGCGGCCGGAGCCGATCTCCTCGCGGCCGGGGGCCGGCGACACCGGGATGTCCGAGCCCGGTACGTCGTGCGGCGCCTCGACCGGGAAGAAGAAGCCCCGTACCGTCGGCATGAGCGCACCGACCCGGTTCATCTTCTTCGGTACCACCCAGTTGCGGTACTCCAGGTTCACGTGGCCGTGCTCGTCCGGCGCCGCCAGCGGCTGGTGTACCTCGTAGAACCGGCCGTCCGGAGTGCGCTTGATGATGCCCGTCTCGATGCCGTGCGCGAGTACCTCACGGTCGTGCTGCTGCAGACCCAGGCACACGCGGTACGCGACGTAGTAGGCGAGCGGCGGGATGACCAGCAACCCGATCCGGCCGGCCCAGGTCATCGCGTTCAGGCTGATGTGGAACCTGTCCGCGATCACGTCGTTGCCGCCGGAGGCCGTCAGCACCAGGTAGAACGCCACCGCCATCGCGCCCAGCGCGGTGCGCGTCGGTACGTCGCGGGGGCGCTGGAGCAGGTGGTGGTTGCGGTAGTCCTTGAGCCGTCGCGCCTCGATGAACGGGTAGAAGATCGGCAGCATGGTCAGGATGCCGGGCAGTACCACCGTGGGCCAGAACAGCGCCGGGATCATGTAGTGGTGCCCGAACCAGAAGACCCGCAGTTCCCAGTTGGGCATGAGCCGGGTCGAGCCGTCCAGGAACATCACGTACCAGTCGGGCTGGCTGGCCGCCGATACCACCGCCGCCTTGTACGGCCCGAACAGCCAGATCGGGTTGATCTGGGCCAGGCCGCCGAGCAGCGCGATGACGGCGAACACCAGCATGAAGAAGCCGCCGCCCTTCAGCGCGAAGCCGGGGAACATGCGGACGCCGACCACGTTGTTGTTCGTCCGCCCCGGCCCGGGCCACTGCGTGTGCATCTGCTTGACCAGCAGGCCCATGTGTACCGCGATCAGCGCCAGGATCACGGCGGGTACCAGCAGCACGTGCAGGATGTACAGCCGGTCCAGGATGACCGTGCCGGGGAACTCGCCGCCGAACAGCGACGCGGTCACCCAGGTGCCGATCACCGGGATGGACATCATGATGGCGCTGGCGATCCGCAGGCCGGTACCGGACAGCGCGTCGTCCGGCAGCGAGTAGCCGGCGAAGCCCTCGGTGAAGCCCATCCAGAAGAGCAGCACGCCGACGATCCAGTTCAGCTCGCGCGGCTTGCGGAACGCGCCGGTGAAGAACACCCGGAGCATGTGCACCACGATCGCGGCCATGAACAGCAGCGCCGCCCAGTGGTGCATCTGGCGGATGAACAGGCCGCCGCGTACGTCGAAGGAGATGTGCAGGGAGGTCTCGTACGCCCGCGACATCGTGATCCCGTGCAGCGGCGCGTAGCTGCCGTTGTACGGCACCTCCTGCATCGACGGGTCGAAGAACAGCGCCAGGAAGGTGCCGGTCAGCAACAGGACGATGAAGGAGTAGAGCGCGATCTCGCCGAGCAGGAACGACCAGTGGTCCGGGAACACCTTGTTGAACAGCCGGCGTAGCGGGGTGGCGAGGGTCAGCCGCTCGTCAACCTGGTTGGCCGCCGCCGCGGGAAGGGCGGCGAGGTCAGGCTTCCGTCGTTTCATGGCCTCTCCCAGAATCCGGGGCCGATCGGTACACCGAAGTCACCGCTGGCCTCGAAGTACCCATCTGAATTGACTCTAATGGGCAGCATCGGCAGCCGCCGAGTGGCCGGACCGAAGATTGGCAGTGCGT
Organism: Rugosimonospora sp.; assembly: GCA_035278125.1. Lineage (GTDB taxonomy): Bacteria > Actinomycetota > Actinomycetes > Mycobacteriales > Micromonosporaceae > DATEJJ01. The sequence goes on along the minus strand of DATEJJ010000576.1, from coordinate 4,846 downwards.
TGTTCAGGATGTCGAACTGCGACTGGTGGCACGGGCAGAGCAGGCGGTTGGTCTGCTGCTCGTACAGGCTGGCCGGGCAGCCGGCGTGGGTGCAGATCTTCGAGTACGCCACGAAGTCGCCCCACGTGCCGCCCGCACCGTCGTTGAACTGCGCGTTGCGGGCGATGTGGGGGAGGTTCTGGCGCAGCTTGGCGGCGTCCGCCGGGCGCAGGTGGATCAGCAGGACCGGGGAGTCGGCGTACTCGTTGGTGGTGCCGCCCGGGATACCGGGGAACACGGTGATCTGGCCGCCCGCGCTGACGTCCTCCGGGCGTACCGGCGTCAGGTCTTCGAAGGTCAGCGCCACCCCGTCCGCCCAGCCGGTGTGCACGAAGATGTCGGGGTGGTGCGGGTCCTTGATGAGCCCGCCGATCAGCGGGGCGGCGGCGATCGCGCCGACCGGGGCCAGGCCCAGCAGGGCGGCCCGGCGCAGCAGCGGGCGGCGCTTGATGCCCAGCTCGTCGACCATGTTGAGCATGGTGGCGCCGGTGAGCTTGCGCTCGTCGCTGGGCGAGGCCCCGCCGTGGCGCTGCTGCACCGAGACCTCCTCGGGCAGCAGCTTCTTGGACCAGGTGGAGATCGCCAGGCCGATGCCGAGCAGGGTCAGCCCGAGCGTGATGCCCAGCACCGGGGTGTACCACTTGTTGATGTTGGCGCCGGACTTGTACGCGTAGGGCCACCAGATGTAGGCCACCAGGAACGCGGTGGCCGCGAGCCCGGTGAGCAGGAACATGCCGGCGACGCTGCGGACCACCCGCTGCTCCAGCTTGGTGCCGGGGATCGGGAAGCGCGGCTCGTAGTGGAGGATCTCCACCCCGTCCCGCCGGGCACCCTCCCGGACCAGCTCGAACCGGTCCAGCGTGGGGTCATCCACATCGATGCCGCTGGTACCGGGTGCGTGTGTGCTCATGACTTACCCGCAATCCAGAGCGTGACGAGTACCAGGAACACCATGCCGACCAGGAAGATCACCAGGCCCTCGGAGACGGGGCCCAGCCGGCCCAGGGCGAAGCCGCCCGGATCCTGGTCCACCTTCTGGTGCTGGATGTACGCGATGATGTCTTCCTTCTGCTGCGGCGTCAGCTCGTTGTCCCCGAACACCGGCATGTTCTGCGGCCCGGTCAGCATGGCCGCGTAGATCTGCCGGTCGCTGGCCTCGGAGAGGCTGGGCGCGTACTTGCCGGAGGACAGCGCGCCGCCGCCCCCGCCGAAGGCGTGGCAGGAGGTGCAGTTGACCCGGAACAGCTCGCCACCGGCGGCGATGTCGCCGCCCGAGTGCAGGTCGGTGCCGTCGGGCAGCTGCGGGCCGCCGCCGAGTGCCTGGATGTACGCGCCGATCTGGCGCGCCTGGTCGTCGGTGAACTGCGCCGGCTTCCGCTCGATCTGGGCGCCCTGCTGGGCGGCGGGCATCCGGCCCGTGGTCACCTGGAACTCCACCGACGCCGAGCCGACCCCGATCAGGCTGGGGCCGCGGCCGGGTACACCCTGGGCGTTCTCGCCGTGGCAGGAGATGCAGCTCTGGTCGAAGAGGCCCTTGCCGGCGACGGCGGCGGCGTTGAGTGAGGGCGTGTCCTGCGCCGACGCGCCCGGGGTGAAGGCGGCGTACACGCCGCCGGCCAGCGCCAGCGCGGCCACCATCCGCGCCACCGAGCTGACCCGCCGGCGCAGCCTGCTGCGGGGCGGCCGGGGCCGGCTGAACCTGGCGATCAGGCTGCGCCGGTCGGACGGGTCATCAGGAGGAGCACTCATGGCCTCACCTTTGTGGTCATATGAATCTGACGGCCGGTGGATGGTGAATGTGACATCCGCTCGTCACTTCAGCAGGTAGATCATGAAGAACAGGGCGATCCACACGATGTCGACGAAGTGCCAGTAGTACGAGACGACGATCGCCGCGGTGGCCTGCGCGGGCGTGAACCGGCCCATGGTGGTGCGGATCATGTAGAAGATGAACGCCACGAGGCCGCCGGTCACGTGCAGGCCGTGGAAGCCGGTGGTCAGGTAGAACATCGAGCCGTACCCGTCGGTGCTGATCCGGATGCCCTCGTGCACCAGGTTGCGGTACTCGTTGCCCTGCCCGAGCAGGAAGATCAGGCCCAGTACGAACGTGAGGGTGAACCACCGCCGCAGCGCGAACACGTCCCCCTTCTCCGCCGCGAACACGCCCAGCTGGCAGGTCACCGAGGAGCTGACCAGGACGAGCGTGAACGGCAGGGCGTACGCGACGTTCAGGTGGTCGGTGTGCTCCTTCCAGAACGCCGGTCCCGCTGCCGCGCGGATGGAGAAGTACATCGCGAACAGGGCCGCGAAGAACATGAGTTCGCTGGAGAGCCACACGATCGTCCCGACGCTGACCATATTGGGCCTGGTCAGGGAATGGATCCGACTCTTCTCGATGGCTGAGGCCGCAGTCACGCGGTCATTATTGCCCTTGCCCGGCCGCGCCAATCGTCGGGGTGGCCTGTGTCGTTCTTGGCAAGCAGGCAGGGCGCGTTAGCGCTCCTCCCGCGAGGATCGGTAGCCTGCGTCCCATGGCGGGCGTATCGGGTGCCGTGGCGGCTCTTCCGCCGCTGGACGCTACCAGCCTGCTGACCCAGGTCCGGCTGGACTCGCTGGTACCCGTGCTGCTGGTGGTCGCCGCCGGAGCCTATCTGTACGGCGTACACCGGCTGCGGGCGCGGGGGGACCGCTGGCCGGTGCTGCGTACGGTCGCGTTCGTCGGGGCGGGGCTGGGCTCGATCGCCCTGGTCACGGTCACCGGCATCGAGGCGTACGACGACACCCTGCTGTCCGTACACATGATCCAGCACATGGTGCTGAGCATGATCTCGCCGATCTTCCTGGCCCTCGGTGCCCCGGTGACGCTGGCCCTGCGTACCCTCCCCGCGCGGCGGCGGCGCGCGCTGACCGGCGTCCTGCACAGCCGGGTGGTGCGGGTACTGACCTTCCCGCTGGTCGCGTACGGGCTGTTCGTGGCGAACCCGTTTGTGCTCTACTTCACCGGCCTGTACCGGGCGACCCTGGCGCACGACCTGCTGCACCAGTGGGTACACGTGCACTTCCTGCTCACCGGGTGCCTGTTCTTCTGGCCGCTGGTCGGGCTGGACCCGCTGCCCGGGCGCTGGCCGTACCCGGGCCGGGCGCTGCTGATGATCCTGTCCACGCCGTTCCACGCGGTACTCGGACTGACGATCATGCAGGACACCGGCCTGATCGGCGGCGACTGGTACCCCGCGCTGCACCTGACCTGGGCCGACCCGCACGCGGACCAGGTGCTGGCCGGCGGCATCCTCTGGGCCGGCGGCGAGATCGTCAGTGTGACGATGCTCGCGGTACTGGTGGTGCAGTGGATGCGCGAGGGGGACCGGGAGGCGAGGCGGGTGGACCGCGCGCTGGACCGGGCGAAGCCCGCGAGGGTCGCTGCGGCAGGCGGCGTGGACGACGGGGACCTGTGGGAGGTCCCGTGGTGGGAGTCGGCCGGGCGCGCACCGTTATCATCGAGCCGCCAGATACCGAGGGAGCCCCAGCCATGACGCACACCGTGCTTCTGTACAGCGATGACCCGCGGGTACGCGACCGGATGCGGCTGGCCATCGGCACCCGTCCCGCCGCCGACCTGAGCGTGGAGTTCGTCGACGCCTCCCGGTACGACGAGTGCCTGCGGCTGATCGACACGTACACGATCGACCTGGTGGTGCTCGACGGCGAGGCCACCCCGGCCGGCGGTATCGGCATCGCCCGCCAACTGCGCGACGAGGTCACCGACTGCCCGCCGATCCTGCTGGTCATCGCGCGCGCCGCGGACCGCTGGCTGGCGGCGTACGCGCAGGTCGACGTGACGCTGACGCACCCGCTCGACCCGGTGGCCACAGGCGAGTCGGTCGCCGCCCTGCTCCGCCAGCGCAGCGCGGCCTGAGCGGTGACCGCCGTGGCCGACCGGAGCTGGCCGTACCTGCTCGCGGCGCTGCTGCGCGGCGAGGAGCTGAGCACCGCCGACACTGCCTGGGCGATGCACGAGATCATGACCGGTGCGGCCACCCCGGCGCAGATCGGGGGCTTCGCCGTGGCCCTGCGGGCCAAGGGCGAGACCCCGGCCGAACTGGGCGGCCTGGTGGAGGCGATGCTGGCCAACGCGACCCGGCTGGAGCTGCCCGACGAGGTACGCGCGGACGCGGTCGACGTGGTCGGCACCGGCGGGGACCGGGCGCACACGGTGAACATCTCCACCATGTCCGCGGTGGTGGTGGCCGGTGCCGGCGCCCGCGTGGTCAAGCACGGCAACCGCGCCGCCTCCTCCGCGTGCGGCGCGGCCGACCTGCTGGAGTACCTCGGGGTGCCGCTGGACCTGTCGGCCGACGCGGTGGCGCGCTGCGTCACCGAGGCGGGCATCGGGTTCTGCTTCGCCGCCGCGTTCCACCCCGGCATGCGCCACGCCGGCGCGACCCGCCGTGAGCTGGGCGTACCCACCTTCTTCAACCTGCTCGGCCCGCTGACGAACCCGGCGCAGCCCCGGTCGGGCGCGGTGGGCTGCGCCGACCAGCGGATGGCTCCGGTGATGGCCGCGGTGTTCGCGGCCCGGGGTGCTTCGGTGTTGGTCATGCGCGGCGAGGACGGCCTGGACGAGTTCACCACCGCGGCACCCACCCGGCTGTGGGTGGTCCGCGGCGGGACGGTGACCGAGACCGTGGTCGACGCGCTGGACCTGGGCCTGGCCCGGGCGCAGCCGGGCGACCTGCGCGGCGCGGACGCGGCCTACAACGCGGGCGTGACGCGGCGGCTGTTCGCCGGGGAAAAGGGTCCGGTGCGC
>DATEJJ010000575.1:0-7926 GCA_035278125.1 Rugosimonospora sp. | reverse complement strand
CGGCGATCGAGGCGGGCCGCCCGGCCGGCTTCCCGGTCGGCGGCATCGACATCTCCAGCCACGACCACCGGAACTTCACCATGCAGTGGCGCACCGAGGTCGCGGCGGGCAGCCAGTTCGTCTACATCAAGGCGACCGAGGGCAGCACGTACGTGAACCCGCACTTCGCGGCCGACTACGCGGCGGCCCGGGCGGCACACCGCTTCGTCGGGGCCTACGTGTTCGCCCGCCCGGACCGGGGCAACCCGGTGGGCCAGGCCGAACACTTCCTGCAGTACGCCCGGTTCACCCGGGACGCGCGGACACTCGTGCCGTTCGTGGACCTGGAGTGGCCGTACGCCGGGGTGCACGCCGGCGACTGCTACGACCTGACCCCGGCCCAGTTGCGCGCCTGGATCCACGCGTTCATCGGCCGGATCGAGGCGGGCATCGGCCGCAAACCGATGATCTACACGAACACGTACTGGTGGAACCCGTGCACCGGCAACGACACCTCGTACGGCGGCTACCCGCTGGACATCGCCAGCTACACGACGCACCAGCCCCGGCTGCCGGCCGGCTGGAGCACGTTCACGCTGTGGCAGTACCTGCCTGGCGACCCGGGCCGGGAGCACAGCCACGACCGCGACGTGGTCAACGGCGGCCTGACCGGCCTGCGCGCGATGACCTGGCAGAGATAGCTGCGGGCGGCGGCGTGGGAGCGCTAGCGGCCGCGCCCGCTGCCGGCGTACCAGATGTAGGTCAGGCACGCTAACCCGCCGGCGACCACGCAGATGAGCGCGAGCAGTCCGGCGAGTGTGTGCAGGTGACCCATACCCTCGTCAGCGTCGATACCGGCCGGCGCGTCACCGGCCCAGCGTGCCGCGCCGGTACCGCAGGAAACCGCGCTCGGCCGCGTTGCCGGCCAGCGCGATCGCGGCGTCGTAGGCGTCGGCCGCCGCCGCGTCCCGGCCCACCCGGCGCAGCAGGTCGGCGCGGACCGCGTGCCACAGGTGGTGCCCGTCCAGCGCCAGACCGTCCACAATGGTCAGTGCCGCGGCCGGCCCGGCCACCTCGGCCACGGCGACCGCGCGGTGCAGCGCCACCACCGGCCCGGGCGTGACCGCGAGCAGCTGGTCGTACAGCCGCACGATCTGACCCCAGTCGGTGGCCGCGGCGTCCGGCGCGTCGCTGTGCACCGCGTTGATCGCCGCCTGGATCTGGTACGGCCCCGGCCGGTCCCGCCGCAGGCACGAGCGCACGATCGCCTGCCCCTCGGCGACCAGGCCGCGGTCCCACCGGCCGCGGTCCTGCTCGGCCAGCGGCACCAGCGCGCCCTCGCCGGTGGTACGCGCACCGCGCCGCGCGTGGATCAGCAGCATCAGCGCGAGCAGCCCGTGCGCCTCCGGCTCGTCCGGCATCAGCGCGACCAGCACCCGGGCCAGCCGGATCGCCTCGGCGCACAGGTCCTCGCGTACCAGCCGCTCGCCCGAACTCGCCACGTACCCCTCGTTGAAGATCAGGTACAGCACCGCGAGTACCGCGCGCAGCCGCTCGGGCAGGTCCGCATCGGTCGGCACCCGGTACGGGATCCGCGCGTCCCGGATCTTCGCCTTGGCGCGTACCAGCCGCTGCGCCATCGTGGCCTCGGGTACCAGGAACGCGCGGGCGATCTCGGCGGTGGTCAGCCCGCCGAGCAGCCGCAGCGTGAGCGCGACCCGGGCGGCGGGCGCCAGCGCGGGGTGGCAGCAGGTGAAGATGAGTCGCAGCTGGTCGTCGCGCACGGCGCCCTCCTCCCCGGGTTCGTCGGCGGCGTGCAGCAGCTCCGCCTGGGCGTGCCGCTGTGCCCGGCTGGACTCGCGGCGCCGCCGGTCGATCGCCCGGTTGCGGGCGGTGGTGATGATCCAGCCGGCCGGGCTCGGCGGGATGCCCGTCTCCGGCCACCGCGCCACCGCCGCCACGAACGCGTCCTGCACCGCCTCCTCGGCGGCGTCGATGTCCCCGAACGCGCTCACCAGCACCGCCACCGCCCGCCCGTACTCGGCGCGGAACACCCGCTCGATGTCCGGTCCGGTCACGTCTGGCCGAGTACCGGACGCACCTCGATCGGCAGCATGGTGATCTCGGTGAGCCGGCGGGCCCAGTGCAGCGCCGCGTCGAGGTCGGGCGCGTCCAGCACGGTGAACCCGCCGACGTGCTCCTTGCCCTCGGTGAACGGGCCGTCGGTCAGCAGCACCTCGCCGTCCCGCAGCCGGGCCACGGTGGCGGTGTCGGCCGGGTACAGGCCGGCGGTGAACACCCACGCGCCGGCGTCCTTCAGTTCGCCCTCCCAGGCTTGTACCCCGCGCATGATCGGTTCCAGGATCTCGGGCGGCGGCGGGTCGCCGTCGGGCTGGTACACGGTGAGCAGGTACTGCGCCATCTGGTCCTCCTCGGTGCGCTGCCCGGCACGCTACCGGGCTTCACCACCTACACGAACGGACCGCGCCCGGATCGACACCGCCGCTGGGGACTGTGCCCCGACGGCATTCGAGCTGCCACACAGCGACGCGATCGCGCGCTCCGTGAGCCCGTCCACGCTGGCCTGGCCCGCGTCGTCGAGGTCGGCGTCGATCCCGGCCAGGTGCGCGAGCAGGGTTCCGCGGACCACCGACCGGACGTCGCCCCGGCCGATGTCCACTCCTGCGGCGCGGAGCGCGGTCAGCCCCCGGCAGGCATGCTCGTAGGCGCTCAGGAGCGACGGGTACGGGTTCGCCGCCCCGTCGGCGATGCGGCGACATACCACGATACTGTCCAGATTGGACGGCTCGGATGCGCCGGATTTGACGACGCTTGTCGTCATCTCGGCCTTGACGGGTTGGATCGCGGTAACGACGAACCCCGCGCGGTGGAGAGCCTCGATCAGCCGGACCCAACCGCTCATGCGTGCCTGGTGGAACGTGAACGCGAGCAACCCGCCCGGTTTCAGCGCGCGTTCGCACTCCGCCCATACGGCCTCGATGCGCTTTCCGAACTCGTCCGGATCGGCGCTCTGGACTTCTCCCGCCTGGCGGGTCGTTTCGTCTGCTGGGTAATCGGTGTACGGCCGCATCTCGCGGAGCCAGGCATGGAAGAAGTCGGCCAGTTCCGCGTAGTGGACGTTGTCCATGAACGGCGGATCGGTAATCACGAGATCCACCGATGCCGCGGGCAATCCGGTGTCGGCGGCGTTGCGGGTTGCGACGTACGCTCCGCCGTTTGCGGCAAAGGACTCCCAGTCGCGCGCCAGGTGCGTACCCACCGGAGCCGACAGGGCCGCGGTGCGCGTGACGGTACCGTCCTTCTGCAGGACCAGATCAATAGGATCGTCCTTGTACCTGTGCGCCCGCTCCAAGCGGCTCGACAGGAGGGTGGAGAACGCGCCCGAGGATTGCGGCGTGCCCCAGGGGTGCGCTTCGAGTGGCGTACGCTCGGGCTTGAGGACATGGTTCGAGAACATGTGGCGGACGGCGCCGGTACCCTCGCCCTTGAACGATGCGAACAGGTTGTTGAACTCCAGGGCACCAGAGAACAAGGCACACAAGGCTTCCCGTTCGGGGCTCAGCCCGTCAAGGTCGCGAATGGCGGTGGCGATGAGCGACAACGAATAGAGTTGGCGGGCGTTGAAGAACTGACGCCACTCCCGGAAGTTCCAGTTGAGCGCCTGGTTCGTGTTGTTGCCCTCGGCCAGCGTGCCGGTCGGCAGTACGGCCGTGCCGGGTAGCCTGCGCAGGAGGTCCTGGCATTCGGCATACAGGGCGCGGTCCCACCCGGTTATCGGCTCGTACGTCTTGTTGCCCCGGTCGTCGGCAACCATCTTGGCGTACATCTCGTACCGGGGCGGGTCGTCGCCGAGGGCGGAAATGATCTTAAACGGGTGCCCGTTGCGGCAGGTGGCCTTCGACCTGACGACGCTACCGGCTTGCGTGAATTCGTGACCATTGGCGCAGACGGCGGCGTGGAAGTCGTAACGCCCTTCCTGGATGTGCAGGCATTCGGGGCAGACGAGCTGGGCCCTCGGCTTCCTTTTCGGGTAGGCGTTCCTGGCGAACACCGTCGAATCGAACAGGTGGACCCGGTCGGCGCAGTCCGGACATGGGGCGGTCGCCACCCAGAAGTAGTAGAGCGCGGTACGGCCGTCTTCGGTCCGGTGTACGCGGTCCACCTCCGCGCGACAAGCACGCTCGACCTGGGCGTAGGCACCGCGAAGGGCAGCCAGGTCCCACCTCTGCATGGCCTGTCGCTGTACCAGGGTCGCCACGGGATTGATGTCGAAGCACACGGCGCCGGCACCGAGCTTCACGGCCTCGACGCCGGTGACGCCGGAGCCGGCGAAGGGATCGAGTATCACCGTGCCGGCGAGGTCGAGTCCGGCGGAGTAGGCAGCGGCCGCATCCTCACCCTGCTGCGTGACGGCAGCCGCGATGATGCCTCGGAACACCGTGCCGAGCCGCTTGGCCCACCACTTGTGCGTGCTCGTCGCCGGGCGGTGCACCTCTTTGCGCCAGGATTCGTGCGTGCCGACCGTGCTCAGCATGGCACCCGGAAAGCTGCCCTCCAGCGCCGATTTCGGCGGCACGTTGGCGTGGCTACCGGTCATCAGCGGGTTCCTCGACGGTCGCCGGCGTGAGGGTGACCCGCTGCTGCTCGCCTTCGCCCTTCCGCCGGTACGCGCGGAAGCGGTGCGCGATGCCGGCCCGGGGATTCGGCGCCAGGTGCCGGGTCATCTTGTTGGTCAGCAGGTCGAATTCGTATGAGACGACGAGTTCATCCGCCTCTACCCGGGTGAGCTCGCCGACCGGCATGAGGTCTCGGCTTTGTGGCACGAATTCACTGGGGACGATCAACGTGGACAGACCGACCGTGCCCGCGGCCAGAGCGAACGGGGTCGGTACGACGTACATCTTGCGGTCGCGTACGAGTATGTCGCCGTACGACCCGAACCCACGGAATGACTTGTTCTCGTGGACGTAGTCCGGGTCCGCGTTGAGGAAGTCGCCGTGGCACACGACGATGTCTGTCACCGGATATTCGTCGAGGCCCCTGGTGTCGGTCGGGTAGCGGCCGAACACGTAGTACACCTCGCGACCGCGGTGCCTGCCGGAGGGTACCTGCGAGTTCGCGTCGTAGTTCGCCTCGCGGCCCGGCCACCCGAGCCCTTTGACTTCGTAACCCTCGGGGAAACGGACGAGCCGGAAGTCCGGATACAGGTTGCGCCCCGGCTGGTCGTACTCCAGACCACAGGTGTCGAGCCGGGCCTGGAACCAGTTCTGGAAATGGAACTCCTTGTCGCTCGCGCTCACCTTCTTGATCGAGACACCCTGTGCCCGAGCGCGGGCACACTCAAGGAAGACTCGCTCGACCGTACTCATCCGTCGCCCTCTGCCCCTTCCGGCCGTCGTGCCCTCACCTTAGGCGCGCCGGCGTTCCGGCCCGCGCCCGGACACTCCGCGGCATGCCGCCGACCGGCAGGCGCAGAGGTGGTCGGTGCCGGCGCTCAGGGGCGTTGGCGGAGGATGTCCACGCCGGGGCCGGACAGGTCGTCCAGGGCCGCCTTGCGTCCCGTCATGGCCAGCACCAGGGCCAGGATGGGGCCGCTCGCCTCCGGGCCGGTGCCGTGCTGCCAGCCCGCGTCCGTGGCGCGCAGGCTCACCCCGGCGATCCGGTTCCTGGTACCGATGAGCAGGTTGCTGCCCTGGTAGAAGTCCGCGACCGCGACCACGTGCGCGGCCGGGTGCTCGCGGTACCCGCCGAGGGCGCGGAACATGTCCTCGCCGTGCACGATCGTCTCACCCAGCCAGGAGGCGGCCGGGCCGGGCGGGGCGGTACGCGCGTCGATCCGGGCGCGCAGCTGCCCGACCAGTTCCGCGCCGTCCCGGCCGGTACCGATCCGGGCGATCTCCTTGGCCGTCATGGCCGGGAAGTTGAAGCCGCTGCCGGCGAACTTGGCGAAGAAGCTCAGCGGGGTCATGTTCGCGGTGGCGACCATGTGGGCCAGCACGTCGCGGACGGACCAGCCGGTGCACAGGGACGGCTTGTCCCAGTCGGTCGGGGTGAGGGTACCCAGCGCGTCCACCAGGGACGCGCGCTCTAACTTGATCATTTCCCAGGTGTCCACGCGCCACATCATGGCAGGTGGCGGGCGCCTCGTGCGGTGGAACGGCCCGGCGACGGCTGTGTGGGAGGAGCCGTTGCCGGGCCGCCCGCTCTCCCTCCCGGTGCCGCATGCCTGGATGCGTTGGCGCCAATCGATGCATGTTAAGCGCCGGCTTCCGGAACTATCAACGTAGGATAGTTCCGGAGATCCAGGAAAGGTCGACGAGGTGGGCGTCGATCAGCGGGCTGGCCTGGACATTCGTTGCGTCGGAAGGATTCCGCAACTTCCAATGGGTGGGCCGGCGGGTCGCGTGTCAGATCTCGCCGACACCGCGCAATAGGGTGGTTCGGCCTGGTGCCGGGTACCGGTAGGGGCCAAGCTGATTGGCGTTGGCGGCACCGGCCGCGACCCCATACGCGGCCTTGTCCGAAGCGGGGAGCGGATGGTGGCGGTGCGGGTAGGGATCAACGGCGCGGGACGGATCGGTCGCGCACTGTGGCGGGTCAGCCTCACCCGGCCGGGCGTGTCCGTCGTCGCGGTCAATGACCTGACCGCGCCGCCGGTGCTGGCGCGGCTGCTGGCCCACGATTCGGTACGCGGTCCGCTGCCGGTTCCGGTGTACCGCGGGGCGGACGGCCTGCTGGTGGACGGGGCGCCGGTACGCACGTTCGCGTGTGCCAAGCCGGGGGAGGTGCCCTGGGGCCAACTCGGCGTGGACGTGGTGGTGGAGGCGACCGGGCGGTTCTTCGCCGCCGACGACGCGCGGCAGCACCTGGCCGCCGGTGCCCGCCGGGTGGTGGTGTCCACCGCGACGGTCGACGCCGACGTGCACGTGTTCCCCGGGGTCAACGACGCCGCCCTGGAGCCCGCCCGGCACCGGCTGATCTCGCCGGGCTGCTGCACCGGTACCGCCAGCGCGCCGATCCTGGCCGCGCTGCGCCCGTTCGGGCTGCGCTCCTGCCTGATGACGACGGTGCACGCGTACGACCCGACCAAGAGCGTGCTGCACGACGGCCCGCACCCGAACCTCCGGATGGGGCGCGCGGCCGCGCTCAACATCGTGCCCGCGCCGCTGAAGGCGGGCAGCGTGGTGGCCCTGGAACGGGCCTTCCCCGAACTCACCGGCCGCATCGCCGGCCTGCACCTGCGGGTACCGGTGGCGATCGGCTGCGCGGTCATCCTCACCGTACGGCTGGCCCGGCCGGCCGCCGCGGCCGAGCTGAACCGGGAACTCGCGCTCGCCGCGGGTACCGGGACCGCGGGGCACATGACGTACACGGAGGACCCGATCGTCTCCACGGACGTGGTGGGCGCGGCGCAGGCGTGCATTGTGGACGGTGCGTGGACCCGGGTGTCCGGTGCCGAGGCGAGCGTACTGGGCTGGTACGACAACGAATGGGGGTTCGCGAACCGGCTGGCCGATCTGGTCGCCGCCGCCGGCAAGGGATGACCGCCGGCGGCCGGCCCCGAGCGCTACCGGCGGCCGAATGCGGAGCCGGTCCGCTGGGCGGCCGCCTGTACCCGCGCCAGCCGCGCGGCTTCGGACCGGTGGCGGGGCCGGCCGGTGGCGGTACCCGGAAAGCCGCGCCGGTTGACCGCGGCCGTGACCGTACCCAGCAGGGCGCGCGGGTTGATCGCCGGCATCGGCGCCCGGTGCCGGCCGCGCCACTGACCATTGTGGACAGTTTGCGGCACGCTGGCCGCCTCGACCCGGCGCACCCGCGCGCGGGGCAGCAGCAGGTTGCCCGAGCCCCAGACCGTCCCGCCGAGCACCAGTACCAGCCCGACGCCCCGGCCCGGCCCGAACGCGCCGGTACCCGCCTGTGCCAGCA
>DATEJJ010000574.1:0-4846 GCA_035278125.1 Rugosimonospora sp. | reverse complement strand
GGCGGCGCAGATCAACGGGTACTGGGGCATGTACCCGACGCTGCACGCGCTCAACCAGGCGCTGCACCCCGGTGCCGCGGTACCGCTGCCCCGGCCCGCGCCGCGCGGACGCACGGTCACCGCGCCGGCCGGCCGCACCCTGCTCGACGCCTGGCACCCACCCGCCGGCATGCCCACCACCGGTGTTGTGTCCAGAGTGGACATTCCCGGGTGGACATCCGGGTTCAGGGCCCGCCCGGCCTACGTGTACCTGCCCCCGGCCTACCTGGTCGCGCCGCGCCCGCTGCTGCCGGTGGTGGTGCTGCTGGCCGGGCAGCCCGGGGAGCCGGGCAACTGGATCACGGCGCTGCGCCTGGCCGACCTGATGGACGCGTACGCACGCGCCCACCACGGACTGGCACCGGTCGCCGTGGTGCCGGACGACCTCGGCGCCACCACGGCCAACCCGCTGTGCGTGGACTCGCCGCGCGGCAACGTGGAGACCTACCTCGCCCGCGACGTACCCGCGTGGATCCGCGCCAACCTCCAGGTGGACACCGACCGGCGGCACTGGTTCATCGGCGGGTACTCGCACGGCGGCACCTGCTCGCTGCAACTGGCGGTACGCGCACCCGCGGTGTACGGGGGATTCGTGGACATCTCCGGGCAGCGGGAGCCCACGCTGGGCAGCCGGGCGAAGACCCTGCAGGGCGCGTTCGGCGGCAGCGCGGCGGCGTTCGCCCGGATCAACCCCCTTGATATCCTGCGCCGCACCCGGTACCCGGACACGGTGGGTCTGCTCGCCGCCGGTACCGCCGACACCGTGTACCTGCCCCAGCAGCGGCAGGTGTACGCGGCGTGCCAGGCTGCCCGGATGGGCGTGCGCTGGCTCGGGGTACCCGGTGGGCACACCATGACCATGTGGCGCGAGGCGTTCCGGCAGGCGCTACCGTGGCTGGGGGTACAGGGCGGCATCGCCGACCGGGAGTGAGGGCGGGTCGGGCGGGCGGCGCCGGCACCACGGGCGGGCCACCTCCAGCTGGGTGGCCAGGCGCAGCAGCAGCCCCTCACCGCCGAGCGGCGCGACGAACTGCACGCCCATCGGCAGCCCCTGCGGCGTCCAGTACAGCGGCACGCTCATCGCCGGCCGCCCGGTCAGGTTCGCCAATTGCGTGTACGGCACCCAGCTCAGGTTGCGGTGCACCACCTGCTCCACGATGCCCAGCCGGCGCAGCAACGGCCCGCCGCGCAGCGCGAGTACCGCCGCCGCGGCCATCCGCTGCACCGGGCTGGTGTCGAACTCCCCGATCAGCGGGGGCGGCTGGGCGGTGGTCGGCGTGAGCAGCAGGTCGTACCGGCGGTGGAAGGCGCTCAGCGCGCGCACGTACCCGTGCCACCGCTCGACCGCCCCGGCGTACTCGACCGCGCTGGTGGCCCGGCCGATCGCCGCCATCACCTGGCTGTCCAGCTCGACGCCGTCCCGGCCGCGGTTCACCCGGCGGGCCCGGGCCACCTCGCCGGCCACGTGGACGAACCAGGGCAGCAGGAAGTCGTGGGCCATCAACAGGTCGTCGAAGCGCACCCGGGCCGGCTGTACGTCGTGGCCGAGGTCGTTGAGCAGCTGCACCGCGTCCGTCACCGCGGCGAGCGCCTCGGGGTGCGGGTCCGGGTTCAACGTGGACTCGGTCTGCACACCGATACGCAGCCGGCCAGGTGGGCGGTTGACCTCGTCCGCGAACCTCGGTCCGCCCGCGGCGGGCAGGTACGGCGCGTCCGGATCCGCGCCGCGCAGCACGTCCAGCATGGCCGCGGTGTCCCGGACCGAACGGGAGATCACCCCGTTGACCGCCGCACCGTGCATGCCCTCCCCGTACACCGGTCCGGACGGGACCAGGCCGCGGCCGGGCTTGAGGCCGAACAGACCGCAGCAGGAGGCGGGTATCCGGATCGATCCACCGCCGTCACTGGCCCCGGCGACCGGCACGATACCCGCGGCGACCGCGGCCGCGGCACCACCCGAGGAGCCGCCCGGCGTGCGGGACAGGTCCCAGGGATTGCGGGTGGGGCCGAACAGCGCCGGCTCGGTGACGCCCTTGGCGCCGAACTCCGGGGTGTTGGTCTGGCCGAAGATGACCAGTCCCGCGTCCAGCCACCGCTGCACGACGGTGTCGGTCTCCCGCGGTACCCAGGTGGACAGCGCCTGGCAACCGCCCGCGCTGGGTACCCCGGCCTGGGCCTGGTGCAGATCCTTGAGCAGGAACGGGACGCCCGCGAACGGGCCGACCAGACTGGCCCGGGCCCGCCCGGCGGCCGTGTCCTCCTGCCAGCGGATGATGGCGTTGATGGCCGGGTTCACGGCGTCGGCCCGCTGCCAGGCCGCGGCCAGCAACTCGATCGCGGTGACCTTCCCGGCGGCGACCAGCCCGGCCAGCCCCACCGCGTCGAACCCCGCGTACTCGCCCGCGTCCAACCAGCCTCCCCGGCACCCGTGCTGCGCCCCCATGGCATCGTGGGCCCGCGAGCCGCTGGGCGCCAGTCACCGCGGTGATACCCGGTGCACATCGGGTGCAGCGTGTCGCCGGGCGGCGCCGGGGATCCTGCACCCGTTCCGCAACCGCCAGGGCCCCGCCCGGCAACCCCGGTTCGGTGTGATGGCAGGGAGCCGATCAACCGGGGGAGGCGCGGCGGCGATGATCACTGGCATGGCGGGCCGGCGCATGTGGCTGCTGTACCTCGTGGTGTACCTGGTGGCCCTGGTGCCGTACCAGTTCGTCCCGTTCGGCACCGGGACGACCGTCTACTTCCTGGCGCTGGCCTGGTCCGGGGCGATCGCGATGACCGGCCGCCTGCTGTACGCCCGCCCGCGCCGCGCCGGTGCGCTGTGGCTGCTGGCGCTGGCCGAGGTGGCGACCGCGGCCGGCGTGGCCGTGCTCCTGCTGCTGGATCCCGCGTCGCCCGGGCCGGAGGACGTGCTGTTCGTACTCGGGAACCTGTGCGAGATCGCGGCGATGGTGTGGCTGGTCCGGCTGCGGATACCGGGGCACGACCGGGAGAGCATGCTGGACGCGACCGTGATCGCCTGTGGTTTCGCGCTGCTGTGCTGGGTGTTCCTGGTCAAGCCGGCGCGGCTGGCGGCCGGCTCGGAGACCGGTGCCCTCATCGGGATGGCCTATCCGGTGATGGACCTGTTCGTCTTCGCGCTCCTGGTACGCATGCTGCTCGGTGGTGGCCTGCGCAGCCCGGCGATGCGCCTGATCGCGCTGGCGCAGATGGCCTTCCTCGCCTCCGACGCCGCGTTCGCCTTCGTACCGGCCGGACTGCAGCAGAGCCCGGCCGTGATGCACGTGATGACGGCGGCGTCGTTGTCGGTGTACGGGCTGTTCGGGGCGGCCGCGCTGCACCCGACCTTCACCCTGCTGACCGCCGAGCCCGCGCCCACCGTGCCGGACCGGCCCTGGCTGCGCACGCCGCTGCTGTGCGGTGCGGTGATGGCGGGACCGGTGCTGCTGCTCGCCCAGGCATGGCAGTTCCACTCGAAGGTGCCGGACGCGGTGGCCATCGCGGTCGGCTGCGCCGTGGTCTTCGCGCTGGTGGTGGCCCGCCTGCAGACGCTCGTCGCGCGGGTCAACGCGCAGTCCGTGGTACTGAGCCAGCAGGCCGAGCGGCTCCAGGTGCTCGCCTCCCGGGACGGGCTGACCGGGCTGGTCAACCGGCGGGCCTGGGACAGCCTGCTCGCCGAGGGGCTGGAGCGCGGGCACCGCGACGGCGTACCGACCACGCTGGCCATTCTCGACCTGGACCACTTCAAGCGGTACAACGACAGCAACGGCCACCAGGCCGGTGACCGGCTGCTCAAGGCGGCGGCCGCGGCGTGGACCGCGCAGCTGCGCCAGGTGGACGTGCTCGCCCGGTACGGCGGCGAGGAGTTCATCGCGCTGCTGCCGGGCTGCCCGGCGCCGGCCGCGACCGAGGTCCTGGAGCGGCTGCGGGCGGCCACGCCGGACGGGCAGACCATCTCCGCCGGCATCGCCACCTGGGACGGCCGGGAGACGGCCGACCAGCTCGTCGCGCGGGCCGACGCCGCGCTGTACCAGGCCAAGAGCGGGGGCCGGGACCGGTCGGTGGTGGCGCAGCCGGCCTGATGACCCGGCTGCACACCTTGGCAGCCAACCTTGTCAATGGGATGACTCCTTACCCGGTGATCTCTGTGCCTATACTGCGCCAGACCTTTCCTCCGGTCGGCACTCGTCCCACCGCTTTGGAGTGCCATGGGAGCACCGCAGTACCCGAACACGCTCACGGTCTCGGAAAGCGTTCAACGCACCGCGCGCGATCTGCGGGCCAGGATCGACGAGCTGACCGGCGTCGCCGTGGATGCGGGGATGGCGCGCATCCCGCTGTACGCGGGCGGCGGCGAGGACTTCGGCCGGGCCTACCGCGCCGGTACCGAGCAGGCGCTGCGCGGGTTCCTCGACTTCCTCGAAGGGCGCACCACCGGTACGAGCTGGCGCGAGGCGTACCGGGCGATCGGGGCGCGGGAGCACCGCGCGGGTCGCAGCCTCGAATCGCTGCACGCGGCGATCCGCATCGGCGCCCGGATGGGGTGGCGCCAGCTGGTGGACTTCGCCGCCGCCGAGTCCTTACCCATCAGCGCGATCGGCGAGGTGGCCGACGCGATCTGGGCGTACGTCGACGAGTTGGTCGACGCGGCCGCGGAAGGGTACGCGCAGGCCCGCGAGGCCGAGTCCGGCGAACTGGAACGGCGCCGGCTGCGCCTGCTGGAGCTGCTGGTGGCCGACCCGCCGGCGTCCGAGGAGGCGCTGGTGGCCGCGGCGACCGCCGCCCGCTGGCAGTTGCCGCGCCGCCT
>DATEJJ010000573.1:0-4036 GCA_035278125.1 Rugosimonospora sp. | reverse complement strand
GGGCGCTGCTCACCCGGAGGCGGTGGGTGCGAGGGACCATCCCCGCGTCCGCGGGGAGCACGAGGCGGCGGCGTACCTGCTGGAGCACGGGGAGGGACCATCCCCGCGTCCGCGGGGAGCACACTTGCTGACCTGCGAGTCTACGACTGCTCGGGCCGTTTTTCGTTCACTTGTTGATCCTGGCGTGTGGTGGAGGCTGGCGCGCGGCGGCCGAAGCGGCGGCGTTTGGCTGCGTTGCTCCAGCCGGCGAGTTCTCTGAGGTTGGGCGGTGTGGGCTCGGTCGCCGGGCGGCGGATGAGGGTGATGCCTTCGATGTCGACTGGGTGCCAGTGGTGGTCGTGCACCTTGAAGGACAGACGCTGCTCTCCGCGGATCTGGTAGACCATGAGTGCGCGGCCGGGTCCGGCGAGTTCCACGACTCTGGCCCAGAGTCGCTCGCGGACCCGCGCGGTTGTATGTCCGACGAATACGCCGGCGCTGATTTCCAGGAGCCATTGCGTGAGGTGCCCGCGTAGTCCGACGGGGCAGGCGGTGAGGACGATGACGATCATTAGAAGTCGACGTCGTATTCGTTGGAGTAGTTCGTACCGGAAGGCATTTCTGCTCCGTCCTCGTCCCAGAGGTTCACCACGTCGTCTGACGGTTCTTCTTCCGCGTCGTCGGTGGGCAGCAGGAGCCGCCGGATGTCGGCGGCGCACCGGTCGAGCAGTCCGGCTTCGAAGATCTTGTCGCGGACGGCGCGCCGCGTGTGCGACGGGACATCGAGCACCTCACCGGCGGCGATGTCGAAGGCGGTGGGGATGGTGACCTCCGCTTTGTACAGGTCAGCGATGTCGTACACGAAGGATCGCTCGTGTCCGGTGTGGACGAATCCGAGTCCGGGTGCCGCTCCGAGCGCTACGACAACGGCGTGGACTGCGCCGTAGAGGCAGACGTGGGCGGCGGACAGCGCCTGGTTGATGGGGTCGCTGCCGGCGAAGTTGTCAGGGTCGTAGTTTCGGTTGGTCCAGGTCACACCAGTGCGTTTGGCGTGGAACCGGTAGGCGCGGCGTACCCGGGCGCCTTCCCTGCCGCGTAGTTGTTGCATGGTCAGGGTGGAGGTGTCCTCGCCGGGGAAACGCATCGCGTACATGGTCCGGGCTACGGCGAGCCGGCGGTCACGGTTGCTGACGGCGGCGGCCTGCGCGATGAGCAGGCGGCTGGAGCGGGCCAGGGATCGGCCGTGGGCGTAGTAGCGTACGCCGTTCTCACCGACCCAGACCGCGGTCGAGCCGTTTTCGGCGAGCAGCACCATCGCCTGGTGACTGACGGTGGTGCCGGGTCCCAGCAGCAGGGCGCCGAGGGTGGCCGCGGGGATGTGCACGGTGCCTCGGGCGTCGGTGGCGGTGATCGCGTTGCTGTCCCGGTGAATGACCGCGCGTTCCAGGTACAGGAAGCTGAGCCGGTCCTGCGCGCGTAGCAGGTCGGGCAGTTCCGGTGGGGGTACGCCGGGGATCTTCATGTGGCCGTGGCGAGTGGGGCCAGGGTCATCAGGCCGCATCCGTACGCCTTGGCGTGTCCGATGCCGGCCGTGAGGGCGTGGCGCAACGCCACCGGGTCGGTGACCTCCAGGACCCCGTCGTAGGTGGCGGTGCGCAGGGTCACCGGCGGTTGCGTGTTGGCCCGGTCGAAGCTGGTGGTTGTCCGGTCGTGCACGAGCAGGTTGGGCAGGCATTGGGGGCCGGTGACGACGTCGAAGCCGTGCTGTTTGGCGCGGTCGAGCAGCCACTTGGTCTGCTGGGTGACGGTGACGTGACCGAGGCGTCGGGTGGTCGGTTGGTTTTCGCGTAGCCGGCCGTTGCGGACCGGGTTGGCGGTCAGCCGGAACGCCCACTGTTGGTCGGTGGCGAGGCGATCCAGCAGTGGCCGGTACGGGCGGGTGAGCCAGGTTTCGGTGGCGGGCCAGCCGGCCTGCTCGACGAGGTGGGTCAGGTCGGGCCGGTCTGGGCTGACGATGTACAGCATGGTCTGGTGGTTGTGCTGGTCCAACCGCCAGAGGATGCGCTGGCGGTCAGTGGTGGAGTCCATGGGCCGGGCGAAGCCGGCCAGGACGGCGCCGTGCATGCGGTGCGGGGAGCGCAGCAGGGCGCGGGCGTGGCGGCGAGCGGGGTTGACCTGAAGCCGGCTGAGGTACATCTCATCCTCCCAGTGCGGTCATCGGGTCGTGGCTGGGTACGGTGTCCGGTGGGTTGGCGACCTCGGTGGTCTGCCGGACCACCAGGCGCCAGCCATGCTCGCGGTGGGTGGGGTCGAACGTGACGGGCTGGTCCCGGATGGTTTCGCTGGTGGGGTCGGTGACGTCGGCGTCGCGGAGGATTTCGAGCGTCACGGTGGGCTGGCGCCAGGTCCGCCGGTACCAGGGGGATGCCTGCCACGCATGTCTGCACAGGATGGTGGCGGGTGCTGCGGGGTGAACGCCGAGGCTGACCGGCGGTATCGGTGGGCAGGACCGGCGTCCCAGATACAACGCGAAGTGTGGCCGGCGCAGCGCGGCGTGCAGCCGGTGCAGGAGGTCTTCGTCCCCGCCGATGGCGGCGACGAAGACGGCGTCGCTGAGGTAATAGCGGTACGACAGCTTCGTCTGAGGCTCGTTCGGTGGTAGTGCGGTCTGGAAGTCGCGCAGCACCTGGCCGGGTTGGTCGATGCGGACGGCGAAGCTCAGCCCGAGCAGTTCGGTGAGCGGTTCGGTGCGGCGGATGCCCTGCGCGGCGGCGAGCATGCCGAGGACACCGCTCTTCGTCGGTGCGATCTCTGTGGTGCGGTGGACGAAGCGGCTGCCGGCCCCCCAGGCTTGCAGTGGGCCGGCCAGGCGCAGGAGCAGCGAATGGGTCATCCGGTGGCCCCGAGCCGATCGCCGACCTGCTCGGTGACCGCGGCGATGAGCTCCCCGATGCGCATCGGGGTACCCAGCGCGGCCAACGGCTGGGTGTGCTCACCCACCAGGCAGGTCCACGCCGCCACCGGGGTCTCCTGGTAGGCGTCCTCGACGGCCTTGGTGTGGGTGGCCAGCCGCTCAGCAGCCTGCGCCAGGCGTCCGGAGGTGCTGGTGGTCACGCAGGCGTCCTCGAACGCGCCGACCAGGTTGATCGGTTGGGTGTCACGCAGTCGGACCAGCACCGCGTCGGGCAGGGTGCGGTTGGCGAAGGTGTTCTGCTTGCCGGTCGGCATGCTGCGCACGAAGGCGGCCAGGAATGCCGACACGGCGCGGCAGGTTGCCTGGGCGTCGCCGAGTGTCTCGTGCAGCTGGTTGACGTTCAGCGTGGCGTACCGGTAGAGGGTGGCGGAGTTGAATTCGACGGTGCCGATCATGCCGGCGCCCTGCTCTCCCGCGTCGTTTTTGCGGTCGTCGACAGCGGTGTAGTAGTCGAACTCGTTGTCCACGGCGTGCACGCTGATGGCGTGCGCGACCTGGACGGCCGCGTCCACATTGATGTCGGCCAGGTCGGCGAGCATCCGGCCGAACAACGCGATGTCGATGGAGTGTCGCTGGTTGGCCAGGTTCTTGAGGGTTGCCGTGTCCGGCGACTCGCCGCGGCGGTGGGCCGCGATGGTGGCCTCGGCGATGGCGTCGAGCTGTTGGTGGCTGAGGAAGACCAGGTATTCGGATTCCACCCCGCCCTCGGGGGCGGGCTCGCCCTTCTTGGGCTTGGCCGGCGCCTTCATTTTGATCTTTGTTGCGGTCATCGCTGTGTCGGCCAGTTCGGTCGCCTGCCCGGTAAGGTCGGGGTTTGCGGCCCGGATGCGTTCGGCGAGTGCCTCACCGAGGCGCTTGGTGCGCACGCCGAGGTCGGTCCGGTCCAGCAGGTGCGCGAACTCGGCGCGGGTGGCCCGCTTCCATGCCTGGCTGGAGACCCGGGCCCGCCGCACCCCGCCGTAGACGGCTGTTTTCGGGGAGCCGGTGTCGTCGCGGTTGAGGTTGCTGGGCGGCACGGTCTGCAGGATGTGAATGTCGATCATTGTGCGGCGAGTCATGCCGTCTCCTCCTCGGTGTTCTTGT
>DATEJJ010000572.1:0-5541 GCA_035278125.1 Rugosimonospora sp. | reverse complement strand
AACGGGAGCGTGCCGTGCGGCACCCGCCGCACGGCACGGGTGGAGGCTCAGCCTGGTGGGCGCAGCCAACCGGTCACGGCCAGGTACCGGTCGATGCCCTGGTACTGGTAGAACCGCGCCTGGTCGTTGCAGACCGCCGGTGCGTCGCGGTATTTGCGGCAGTCCACCTGCGGAGCGCCCATGACGACGGGGCCTCTGAAGGCCGTCAGGGCAGCGGATACGGCATCAGGCGAGATGCGGTTCGGCCCGATGCCGTTCAACAGCCGGGCGTACGTGATGACGAGGCTCCAGGCGACCGCGGCCCATACCTTCTCCTGATCGGCGTTTCCGAGGCCGGCCCTGGCGGAGGCGTCCAGGTAGGCGGCGGCGTCCGGTGCCGTCACGTCGGAGGGCAGGGTCTGTGCGACGCCGTACGTCCATTGTGGAAGGTCGCCGCCGGACCAGTGCAGCACGTCATCGGACAGGCAGATCGGCGTGGCGACCACGGGCCGCGTGTTGTGCAGCTCCTGCAACACCCGGGCGATGGCCGCGCAGCCGGCGCCTTCGCTGATCGGCACGGTCATGTCGGCGTGCGTCACCCCGGCGGCGACCGCGGCGGTGGTCGGGTCGTAGTCCCGCACGTCGAACATTGCCGCGGTCACCGTCACACCCGCGGCCTGGAGCCCTTTGCGGATGGCCGCCGCGGAGATCTCGTCGACCGGGTTGTCCGTGTAGAGCAGCGCGGCGGTCTTGGCGTGCAGCACGTCGCGGGCGTATGTGCCCCAGGGGCCGAACACGTGGGTGAGGTCGCCGAAGAGGATGAAGGTGTTGCGTGCGGTGGGTTCCGATGCTCCGGTGGCCACGCCGACCAGTACCGGCTTCCGTCCGCCGAGTACCGTGTTGAACGCCTGGTCACCCAGGTAGACCGTGCCGAAGGCGACGGCGGATACGGCCGGATCGTCGCGCATCTGCTGCCCGCAGCGCGCGCCGTCCGCGGCGGTGGCGATGACACACTTTTTCACCACCAACGGGTGCCCGCCGATACCGCCGAGCGAGGCGTTGATGTAGGTGGCGGCGGCTTCGGCGGCCACCGACGCCTCGGGCGCGCCGCCGGCCGTACCCTCGACGTTGACGAAGCCGATGGTGACCGGCGGCAGGTTCGGATCGGCGGGGCCGGCCCGGCCGCCGACATAGGCTTTGTAGTCGCTGACCCCGCCCACCACCGCGGCGCCGCGCGGTGCGGCGTTGGGCACCGCGGACACCGGTGGTGCGGGCGCCGGGACCGGCGCCGATATTGTGCCGCAGGCCGTCGCCAGCAAGCTCACACCGGCAGACACGAGCAGGAGGTGGTACAGGGCTCGGACGGTCATGGCGGTACTGGGTCCTTCCCAGGAGCACGTTCCGTGCTCGAATGGCGCGCGGTCCTCTCGGAGCGTCATGCACGCTACGACGGTATGTCCGACTCGTAAACATCCGGAGCCAGGTCGTTACCAGACGGTTGCACATCCGGCCGGGTGCCCGTGCCGGTCCGCACGGCGGTCGTCGCGAGGGTGGTGTACCGCATCGTGAAGTATCCGCCGAGCGTGTCGATCGCCGCGCCGACGGCATCGAGGACGTCGGATGTCTTGTCGGGTGGCAGTCGGGTGAGGCCGCCGGTGGTGGGGAGCAGGGCCAGCCACTGGTCGCGCGTGTACTCCTGTTCCCAGTCGAACCGCCAGTGCTCGGGTTCGTCGAACTGTCCTGTCTCGCGGATCCGGTCGGCGAGTTTCGCGTACAGCGCCTGGTACATGTCGAGCGGGCGGCGGGCCGGCAGGTTGTTGAAGGGTGAGTCCGGTACCACCCGCCGGTACGCGGCGGCGAACGGTCCGGCCACCTCGATGGGCGGCTCGAACACGTGCCCGAAGATGGCCAGCCGCCCGTCCGGGCGCAGCACCCGAGCCGCCTTGACGGCGCCGGCGACCGGGTCGACCCAGTGCCACGACTGGGCGGCGATCACCGTGTCGAACGTTCGCCCCGCCGGCTCCCAGGCTTCGAAGGTGGCCACCTCGACCCGCAGGCCGCGGGCGCGGGCGAAATCGGCCATCCGCGCGTCCGGCTCGACGCCGAGGACCGTGCAGCCGGTGGCCTGGAACTGGCGGGCGGCGATGCCGGTACCGCAGCCCACGTCGAGTACCTCGGGCCCCCGGCTGCCGGCGACGATCCGCGCCACCAGGGCGTCGGGGTAGCCGGGCCGGGCGCGGTCGTAGCCGTGCGCGTCGGTACCGAACGACTCGGCCATCGGCCGGGCCTGGTGCGGCTCGCGCGGTAAAGTGGTCATGTGCCCACCTTAGTGGGCGAGTGCCCACTAGGCAATCGAGAGGATTCGTGCGTGCCGACCGGGGTGCATCTGCGGGACGCGCGGCAGCAGTTGTTCGACGCCGCCGAACGCGTGCTGCTACGGGACGGGCCGGACGGGCTGACCAGCCGTGCCGTCACCGACGAGGCGGGCTGTGCCAAGGGCGTCCTGCACCGGCACTTCGCCGACTTCGACGCCTTCCTCGCCGACCTCGTGCTCGACCGGGCCGCGCAACTGGAGACGCAGGCGGGTGCGCTGCGCGAGTCGGCCGGCACCGGCACCGTGGTCGCCAACCTCACCACCGCGTTGACCACTCTTTTCGGGCCGGTACCGGTGGCGATCATTCCGCTCATCACCTTCCGGGACGAGCTGCGCGCGCGGCTGCGGCAGGCCACACCCGGTGGCGGTATCGCGATCCTCGCGCACGCCACGACCGCGGTCTCCGCCTACCTGGCCGACGAGCGTGAACTGGGCCGTATCGCGGCCGACGCCGATATCGACTCACTCACGCTCTCGCTGGTCGGCGGCGGCCATCTCCTGTTCGCGGACCGCGATCCGGAGCCGCCGACCACGGCAACCATCGACAGGTTCGTGTCAACGGTGCTCGCCGACGTCACGCAACGGCGGCTGCTGTAGCCGCGCCCGTGACGCCGGGCGCCACGGTCAGCGTGCCGGCGGTGGCGTCGAGGTGTGCGGTGTGACCTTCCAGCGACCGTCCCCTGTGGACGGAGTATCACGGTGCCGGCGGTGGCGCGGTCGGCGTGTACACCGCGATCCAGACCTGGCGGGTTCGGCAAGTGAAGCGTGGCCAGGAGTAAGGTCGGTGCGGCGGCCCTGGCGTACGAGGTCCCCGACGAACCGCCGCTGCGCCTGTCCGACCACTACGCGCGGGTGGCCTGGCTCGGCGCCGACGTGGATGGCGAGGCCAACACCGGCATCCGCGAGGGCAGCGAACGGGAGGCGTCCAGCGGTGCCGCGGTTCTCGTCGCGCAGGTACGCGAGGTGGTCGCGCAGTTGCGGCAGCGGCTGCCCGCCGAGCCGGCGGACCGCGTGGTACGGCTGCCGTGGACGGGATGGTCGCTGTCGCTCGACGACCTGCTCGTCACGCGCATGATGGAGATCGCGGTCCACGCCGACGATCTGGCGGTCAGCGTCGGCGTGGACCCGCCGCCGCTGCCCGAGGCCGTGCTGGAGCCGGTGCTGGATCTGCTGTGCCGCCTGTCCGTCCGCCGGCACGGCCCCACCGCGGTGCTGCGCGCGCTCAGCCGTGCCGAGCGGGCACCGGCCACCATTTCGGCGTTCTGACGGGAACTCCGGCGGGTACGGTACCGCAGGCTCCTTCGGGTGGGAGCTTCCGCGCGCCGTGGTGGTTTACGGTGCCCGGCAACGGGTTACTGACGCAGCGGGGGTGAGATGACGGATGCGGGTACTGATAGACGAGGACCGCCAGGGATACCGGTGGTGGCTGCTGCGCCCCACTCCGACGGGTGCCGACGTGGTCGCCCGCGGGGCGCGCCCGTACCCCGACCGGCACGCGTGCAAACGGGCGGTGGACATACTCGCGCGGGCCAGCGGGGAGGCGATGCTGGTGGTACAGCGATCCGACGGGTTCTGGGGATGGCAGGTCACCGGCCCGGACGGCCAACCGCTGGCCGAGTCGCCAGCGGTGTTCCGCGACGCCGCCGCGTGCGGTCGGGCGCTACGCGAGGTGTGCGGGGACCTGGCCTACCCACCCGTCGGGTGAGTCCACGGGCTCGCCGGCTGTCAGCTTGGTTCCCGCGCCACGGGCGGGCGCGTGTTCGCCGGCGCCGGAGCGGCCCGCTCCAGGTCCTCGGCGTTGACGTGGGGCTCGTCCACCCAGAGTGTGCGCAACTGGTTCTGCAGGAAGCCGGTGAGCCGGGCCCGGTACTCCCGGTCGAACTGGTCCAGCGCCTCGATCTGCCGCTGTAGCGCCGCGCGCTTGGCGGCCAGGCCGCCGACGACGTCATCGTAGCGCTGCTGGGCTTGCTGCCGGAGTTCTTCGGCGCCGGCCTGAGCCTTCTTCGTGATCTCGTCCGCCTGCACCTTGGTCGCGGACAGGATCTCTTCGGCCGAGCGGCGGGCCTTGTCCAGTTGCGACTTGGCCTCCCGTTGCAGCTGCGCGGCGGCGGCCCGGGCGTCGGACAGCGCCGCTTCGGCATCCTGGTGGAGCTTTTCGCCGTGGGCCTGGGCCTCGCGGAGCATCTGCTCCGCGGTCGCGCGCGCATCGGCACGAATCCTGTCCGCCTTGCGCCGAGCCTCGGTGACGTGGTCATCGGCGGTCTTCTGCGCCAGCGTCAGCACGTGGAGAGCGTCGTCCTGAGCCGGGGGCTCGACCACAGGCTCCACCCGTTCCACCCGCTCCACCCGTTCGAGGGCTGTGGTCGGCCCGCTGAGCAGCCCTCTGACGCGGCTCTTCATCCCGTTGTCACTCACGACACGACCTCCGTGTGCTGGCGGCGATTCGCCACGCCCGCCGGCTTGCCGGGCGCCGCGCCAGGGAGAGCTTATAGTAGTTGCATGAGTACAAGCGGTTAACTCGCGCATGCTTGTCTCGTTTGACTGATTTCCGGTCCGTTGGGTTCCACAGTAGACGGTCAACACCTCCACTGTGGACTACCCGGCCGGGTGGTCGGGGGCGGCGGCACGGTTGTGAGCGGCTGTCATGATGGCGCCATCCAGCTGCGCACTGTCCACGATGGACTTCGATGGTCGGCTCTGATTGTAAATAAACCTTCTGGTTGCGTCTACCAAGATCCATAGATAGGCTCCACTACAGCATCTATGGACACGGGGGACATCCATAGCCGCGCCCCCACTCCGAACCTGGGGGCGGCTCGCCTTACTGACGGCCGGCAGCTCGTACGCTGCCGTGGCTCGGCTGCCCGCTTCCCGACCACCGGTCGTTCCGGCCGGACAGGTGCTGCAGACGCCTGCCGTCAACGCGGCGTTCACGAGGGGAGACACGATGACGACAGCACAGAGTCGAGCGGGAACCAGGCTTCGTTGGGGGGCGGTGCTTCTCGCCGTCGCGGCGTGTGGTGCCTTGCTGGCGCCGGAGGCGGCCGGAGCCGCGCCGCCATCAGCCGTTCCCGCCGGCTCCGGGGTATGGATTTCGAGCCGGCCGGGGCAGTCGCTCGCCTCGGCGGTGCTTCCACTGGCGGCCGCCAGCGCGCCGTACGCGGCCCGCGTCCGCGCCATCATCCCGT
>DATEJJ010000571.1:0-3381 GCA_035278125.1 Rugosimonospora sp. | reverse complement strand
GGGTGCCCGTGCCGGACAGCGCCCCCGCGGCGGAGAATACCCCGGCCGCGGTGACCGATCCCGTGCCGGACAGCAGGGCCGAGAACCCGAGCATCACGCCGGGCACGGACAGCGACCCGGTGCCGCTCAGCGCCGCGGCTCCCGCGAACGCCCCGGTTGCGGCCAGGCTCCCGGTTCCCGTGAGGGCGGCGGCCCCGTTGCGGGTGGTGCCGGACGGGGCCTGGAACAGCAGCACCCAGTCCGTGCCGCCCTGGCTGTTGGTGCCGAACCCGGACGGGTTGTACGTCGAGCCCGCGGTGATGCTGGTCTTTGCCCCGGTAATCGGGTCGACCTTATAGGCGAGATAGCCGCTGGCGAGTTTCGTCTGGTCGACGGTGATCGTGGCCGCGCCGGTCGGCAGGTACAGCAGGGCCAGGCTCGACCCGCTGCCGGTGTCCGGGGTGCGACTGGCCGCGACGTAGGTGTTGGTGAACGCGATCTCGTACTGACCGCCCCCGCCGCCGGAGGAGAACTGCGTGGCCCGGGTGCCCCGTCCTGCGGTGATCAGCGTCGAGCCGGTAGCCGGGGCCAGCGTCTGCCAGCCCGGCAGGGATTCCACGAAAGCGCGGATGTTGCCTGCGTTGTTGCTGGCGAACCACGCGGTAGATACCTGGCTGGCGGCGGTGGATGCCCACTGCCATTCCGACTCATCGCCTATGTTGAACCCGCGGGCCCCGGACGCGATGGCCCACCAGATATCTTGCCGCATCGCGTGATCGAACGCGTTAGCGCTGTTCTCGCTGTTCCCGCCGTTATATGTGCTGCCGCCCTGGTAGAAATACCCGTCGCCGTAGATCGGGGTGAGCGGGCTCGACTCGGCGAACATGTACTCGATGCAGAGGTACGTGCAGTCATAGCTGTAGCCGAAAGACCACTGCGTATTGGACGCGCCCCAGGACAGGGATCCGTTCGTGGACAGGTCGAACCGCGAGCTGGTCTCCGGGTAGTTCTCGATCGCTATCGGGTGCGTGTCGCCGGAGGCCCGCAGCCCGGTCAGCAACGACGACAGCGACGAGTCGAACGACCCGAAGTAGTCATCCATGATCAGCCAGACGATGTTCGGCTGGCTGGCGTACCGGGTGCCGATCGCGTTGCCCGCCGCCTGGTACTGGGTGCCGGTGAACCCGTTCATCGCGTTCCCGCTGGTATCCCAGTCCCAGTGACCCCCGAATGACAGGGCCAGCGTGATCCCGTGGTTCAGCGCGGAGTTAAGCGCGTAGTCGATCACCTGCCAGTACGAGTTATTAAGCCCGCTGGACGGGTTGTTGCTTGTGAACGGCGTCTGCCCGTTCCACATCTGCCCGTTAGTAGCGCCCCCGATGAATGTCGAGTTGAACATGTCCGAGTAGCAGACGGTGAAGCCCTGCGCGGCCCGGGCGGCGAAATACGTGTCGAACGTGCTCTGGTAGTTGCCGCTGTTCCACCGGCCGGCGTTGGTGAGCAGCGCCCATACCTCGTCACCGACCCACATCCGCGGGGTGCCGTTCTGGTCCCTGAAGTACCCGGCGCCGCTGCCGCCCAGCCCGGTGATGTATAGCGAGTACCCGCCCGCAGCGGTCATCGTCCCGGACCCGCTCAGCGCGGCGGCGGCGGCCCGCTGCCTGGTGGGCGCGGCGGTGATGCTCCCGGTGCCGTTCAGCGCGGCGGCCGGGGTCCATGTCGTCTGCCCCGGCGGCTTCGGCGGCTGCAGATCCTGGGACTGGTGCCGCAGCCCGCGGTACGGCTTGCGGCGCTGCATCTGCGGCATGGCGAAGATGACCGGCGACGACGCGGCGGGCTGGATCTCGACGGCCGCCAGGCCGATGAAGTCGCTGCCGCTCGACCAGGTGAACCCGACCGCCTGCGACCCGCCCGGCGACGTTGCCGTCTGCCCGAACGTCTGGTCGGCGCCGCCGTTGGAATCCCCCAGCGCGGAGAACCGCAGGGTTCCCGGTGAGTTAGCCGTCGCGGAGACGAACGAGCCGCCGAACGTGGCCCCGGCGACGATCAGGCCGCCGGACACGGTGCCCGTCACGGTGGCGCTGAGCGTCCCGGCCGTGGCCGAGCCGGTCACGGGGGTGCCGAACGAGCCCGCCCCGGTAGCCGAGATCGACCCGCAGCAGACATGGTTGGATGCTGACGGGCTGCCACCGGTCACCGATACCGTGTTCGCCCCGGTCGGCAGCGCACCGGAGATGACGCCCCAGACGTCGCAGCCGCCCGCCGTGCCGCCGCCGCCCGCCACCTGGGCGATCCGGCTCAGCGACACACCGCCGTACGTCACGGCGGTGATATTGGAGCTGCCGCCGGATGTCCAGTTGGCGATGACGACGATGCAGTTACCAGCGTTGGTATGTGACCAGGTGGTAGGGCTGGCGGTGCTGACCTGCCCGGACGAGCTCGGCCCTACGGCGTCGAACACGGCAGCCACGCGCTCACCTCCTCACCGCGGCCGCCAGCGCGGTCAGCTCTCGCCGTACAGCTTGCAGTACTCGACGGTGACGGTATTGCCGGCCGTGGCCGCGCCCAGGATCAGCGCGGGCCACAGCACGTACGACTGCGTGTTGTCCCAGGTGGACGGCGGCGTGTACGCGCCCGTGCCGGGCACGGTCAGCTGGAACGGGGACGCCCACGCCAGGCCGGTGATCTTGCCCCAGCAGGCCACGACTGACGCCGCGCCCTGCGCCAGGGTCCGCAGCCCGATGTGCACGTCCATATCCCACGGCTGGTTGGCCGTGGTCACCGCAGGCGTGTTGGTGTTCGACGTGAACAGCGTGATCCCGGACGTGGCAAACGCGGGCGCGCTGGTGGTGGCTACCGACGCGTAGCACCCGAACTGCCACGTAGGAACGGTGGCCGTCGCGGTCATCAGGCCGCCCATCATCAGCCGCAGCGACGACGACCACACGCCTACGCGGTCCATGTACCCGGCGGGCACCACGATGGGCGGGTACGTGGCAGTGATCGTCCCGCCGGGGCTGGCGGTGGGCGTGGACGTGGTGGCAGCGCCGAAGAACGAGTACAGCTCCTCGACGCCGATCGGCTTGTAACCGGACACGGTGCCTCCTCACACGTCCATCAGGCCGCCGACCAGTCCAGCGAGATCGACGCCGCGGCGAACTGCACCGTATCGCCGTTGGCCGCGCCGGTGATCGAGCTCGTCAGCGCGCCCTGCAGCCAGCGCAGCGGGGTGCCCGCGGAGTCCCATATCTCGATAGACGGGATGGTCGACCAGGTGCCGGTAACCGACCAGCTCGCCGAGTTGTTGTTGGTCGACACGCCCGCCGACGGGGTGCCGAACGCCGACGAGCCGAGCGACACGCCGCCCGCGGTATAGCCCGGGCAGTTGCCGCTCGTCGCCTC
>DATEJJ010000570.1:0-2301 GCA_035278125.1 Rugosimonospora sp. | reverse complement strand
GGCGGCCCGCGGGGGCGCCGGCAAGTACCTGGCCGCCGGCGCTGTCGGCGCGGCGGCAGGGCTGGCCGGTGGGATGCTGCTCGGTGGGCTCGGCGACGAGGCCCACGACCGCCACGAGCGCGACCGCCACGAGCACGACGGCCCGCACGCCGGCGCCGACTTCGCGGACCCCATCGATGACTTCGAGTACGACGAGACGGAGTACTGACCCGTCACCTTGACCGTCCCCCGCCAGGGGTGCGGCACTCACCCGGTCCGGCATGACCCGACGGCCTTCTCGTCCCGCGAACCAGCGGGTTGTCGCCAGACCGGGTGATGCCGGCGAAACTCGTCCACTATGGACGGAAGGCGGTCGCGGTCCTCTCGCCGGCCGTGCACCACACCGAATCCACCTCCACTGGCAGGAGCCTGTATGCCGCACCAGCTCTCGTGGCCGGTGAGCGTCGGCGTCGCGGCGGCACTCTCGATCGCGGGTGCGGTCGCGGTGCTGACCCTCGGACTGAGCGACACCGAATCCACCAGCAGACTCGACCAGTCCAGCACGGTGGTCGTCCACGGCCGGCCGGCGCTGGCCCCCACCATCGTGGCCGGGCGTACCCTGTCCAGGTACCACCCGCTGCCGTGGATCGGCCTCAGACTCACCACGGTGCACTGTCCCAGCGAGCTACCGGCGGTGACCGGTGCCCGGATCACCTGCACCGGTACCACCGCCGGCGGATCGAGGATCGAGATTCCGGTGCTGGTATTGCAGGCCACCACGTCCACCCTCACCTGGTCATTCCAGCGATGAGCACGCCGCCCGTCCGGGCCGCTGAGCTGTTGACCATGCTGGCGCCATCGGCTGAACGTGCGGAACCTCATGTTCGGAAGGCGGTTAGTCCGCGAATCCGGGCGCAACGCTGATTGCTGACACCGGTGGGGGACAGCGGCTGGTTACGATTGCGCCGACAAAGCCGACCCTGATCCGGAGCCGTCGTGGCCGAAACGAGCAGCTTCCGCCTGCGGATCACACCGGCCCAGGCCGATGTGGATCCGGCTGAGGTCGAGGAGCTGGCCATCCAGCTACGGCAGGACCTGCTGGCGTCGGGCGTACCCGGGGTGGCGCGTTCGGCGCAGGGGCCGGCTCCTGGCGGTACCCGCGCGGTCGAGCTGATCGCCGCCGGCGTCGGGTTCCTGGTGACAGGGTTGTCCACCGCCGCGTCGGTGGCGCAGATCGCCGACTACGTGCAGCGGTGGCGGGAGGCGCATCCGCGCCGGCGCCGGGTCGAGGTGTCGGTGATTGCCGGTACGGCTGCCGGGCACGTGGTCGCCCGGGGCGTGGCGGGCCGGCGCAGCGCGCTGCTGGTGGCCAACGCGGGGTACCACGATCCGGGGCTGAGCCGGTTGCGCTCGCCGGTATCCGATGTGCGGGCTCTTGCCGATGTCCTCGGCGACGCGAGCATCGGGGGGTTCGATGTGGACACGCTCACCGATGTCAGCGAGGCGGTACTGCGCCGCCGGGTCGCCGCCTTCTTCGCCGACCGGCAGCCCGACGACGTCCTGCTGCTGCACTTCTCCTGTCACGGACTGAAGGATCAGCGCGGCCGGCTCTATCTGGCCGCGACCGATACCGAACTCGGTTCGCTCGCGGCCACGGGTCTGCCCGCGTCCTTTGTCTCCGGCCAGATGAGCGAGTCCGCGTCGCGATCGGTCCTGCTCGTCCTTGACTGCTGCTACAGCGGCGCGTTCGCCCGTGACGCGCCGGTACGCGCCGACCGTACCGTCCACCTTGACGAGTTCCGCGACGGTGGGACCGGGCGTACGGTGCTCACCGCGTCGAGCGCGACGGAGTATTCGTTCGAGGGCGGTCAGCTCACCTCGTACGACGCTGAACCGTCGGTCTTCACGGAGGCGTTGGTACGCGGACTGCGTACCGGGCGCGCTGACCTGGATCACGATGGCGAGATCACCGTCGACGAGCTCTTCGAGTACGCCTCGCAGCGGGTACGCGAGGCCCACGTCGGGCAGGTACCGCGGAAGTGGAGCTTCGAGACGACCGGCGCGCTGGTTGTCGCGCGCAGCGTCCGCCCGGCGCTGCTCCCCGAGCAGATCCGCTCCGACCTCGCCAGCGACCGGCGCGTCCTGAAGCTGGAGGCGGTCCGGGCGCTCGCCGAGCTGCTCGCCGGGTCCCGCGAAGGATACCGGCGTGCCGCCTCGGAGGCGCTCATCGCCTTGCGGGACAACGACGACAGTGTGCAGGTGCGCTCGGCGGCCGGGGCCGTCCTCGGCGAGGCAACCGAGCCGGCTGTGGAGCCCGGATCG
>DATEJJ010000569.1:0-6347 GCA_035278125.1 Rugosimonospora sp. | reverse complement strand
CCACGTCCGCGCTCACCGCCCGGCGGCAGGAGGGCGCGGCGGCCGGCAGCCGGCGCCCGTCCGGCGTGGTGATGGACAGCACCGGCAGCGGCGCGCAGTAGACGCCGTCGGCGGCCACGGTGGCGTACGCGTTGGCCAGGTCCAGCGGCGAGGTCTGCGCCACGCCGAGGGTGAACGAACCCCAGTCGCCGGCCCGGGTGCTGGCCATGGTGGCGTCGCCCTGGGAACGCAGCCGGACGCCCAGCCGCTGCGCCATGGCCACCACCTTCGCCGGCCCGACCTGCTGCTCCAGCCAGACGAAGTAGGTGTTGACCGAGCGGCCGTACCCGGTCCACATGCTGCGCGTACCGTCCATCCACGGCGGGTTGTCGTTGCCCGGGCACCAGCGGCCGCCGCAGGTACCCGGCCCCTCGCCCGGCCAGCGGGACACGAACCGGGCCGGCGCGTTGAACGAGGTGGACAGCGGGCGGCCGGACTCCAGCGCGGCCAGCATGGTGAACATCTTGAAGGTGGAGCCCGCCTGGTACCCGTCCACCCCGCCGCCGGCGGCCACCAGCTGGTCCACGGTGTTCGGGTAGTCCCGGTCGCGCGGGTTCTCCGCGAGGCTGTACCGCCGGTTCACCGCCATCGCCAGCACCCGGCCGGTACCGGGCTGCACCACGGCCAGCGGCAGCGCGCGGGCCACCCCGTACCCGTACACGGCCAGGGACTGGTTGAGGGCGGTGGCCTGGATGCCCGGGTCCAGCGAGGTGACGATCCGGTACCCGCCCTGGTTGAGCGCGTCGTCCCGGTCCTGCGGGGTGGCGCCGAACGCCGGCTGCGCGTCCCACCACCGGTGGAAGTAGTCGCAGAAGAAGCCCCAGTCGTTGTGCGGGTCGTCGATCGACGCGCAGTCGTCCGGCTCGGCGCTCACCGCCAGCCGCAGCGGCTGCGCCCGGGCCTGGTCCGCCTGCGCCGCCGAGATCGCGCCCGTCTTCCGCAGGGCGTTGAGCACGTACCCGCGCCGCACCAGGGCCGCGGCCCGGTCCCCGTGTACCGGGTCGTAGGTGTCCGGCGACTGCACCAGGCCGGCCAGCAGCGCCGCCTGCGGCAGGGTGAGCCGGTCGGGCGTGGTGCTGAAGTAGGTGCGGGCCGCCGCGTAGATGCCGTACGCGCCGCTGCCGAAGTACGCGATGTTCAGGTACCGGCCGAGAATGTCCTGTTTGGACATTGTCTGCTCCAGCGCGATGGCGTACCGCATCTCGCGCAGCTTGCGGGCCGGCGTGTCCGCGGTCACGTCCACCCGCTGCTGCGGGGTCAGGGTCGGGTCCTCCTTGAGCACGTTGCGCACGTACTGCATGGTGATCGTGGAGGCGCCCTGCCGGGTGGCGCCCGCCTTGTCGTTGGCCACGAACGCGCGTACCACGCTGCGCGGGTCCACCCCGCCGTGCTGGTAGAAGCGCGCGTCCTCGGCGGCCACCATGGCCTGGCGCATCACCGGCGCGACGGCGGACAGCGGTACGTCCCGCCGGTTCTCGTAGTAGAACGCGGTGATGAGGGTACGGCCGTCCGCCGCGTACAGGTAGCTGGTGCGCGGGGTCCACGGGTGGCGCAGCGCGGCGGGCAGCTGGACCACGCCCGGATCGAGCGCGCCGACCGCCAGGCCGGCCAGGGCCGCGAACGGGAACACCAGCACCGCCACGAGTGCCCCGGAGAGCACGCCACACACCGCGAGTCGACCCCACACGCGGGGCATGGTGCCGGGGGAGCGGGTGAGCCTGCCTCACCCCGGGCGGACGAATTCTCCGTCAACCGTCCACTGTGGAGGTACGGCCGGAGGCGACCCAGCGGTACTCCACCTCGGGCCGGCCGGCCCGCCGGTACCGGAGGTGGCGGGCTGCCACACCGGCGTCGGCGAGGTACTCCAGGTACCGGCGCGCGGTCACCCGGGACGCCTGGAGCGCCTGTGCCACCTCGGCCGCCGACATTCCGGCACCCGCGCCGCGTACCAGCCCGGTGACCGCCGCCAGCGACTCCGGGCTCATCCCCTTGGGCAGGTTGGCCGGGTCCGGCCCGCGCAGCGCGGACAGCAGCCGGTCCACCTCGTGCTGGCCGGTGACGGCGGGGCTCAAGGCCAGCCGCTCCCGGTAGTCCCGGTACCGCTCCAGCTTGTCCCGCAGCGCGGCGAAGACGAACGGCTTCAGCAGGTACTGGACGATGCCCTGGGACACCGCGGCGCGGACCACCTCCAGGTCGCGGGCGGAGGTGACCGCGATGACGTCGGCCGGGTGCCCGGCGGCGCGCATCGCGCGGACCACCTCCAGCCCGTGCATGTCCGGCAGGTTCATGTCCAGCAGCACCAGGTCGACCGGCTCCCGGCTGAGTGCGCGCAGCGCCTCGGCGGCGGTCGCGGCCTTCCCGCTGACCGCGAACCCCGGTACCCGCCCCACGTAGGTCGCGTGCGCGTCGGCCGCGATCGGCTCGTCCTCGACCACCAGTACCCGGATCACGCACGGCCTGCCGGAAGACGTCGGGGGTCCTCGCCTCCGCCAAACCCCGGCTCCGGCTGCGCTCCCCCGAGCGGCATCCGGACGGTGAACACGGATCCGTCGACCTCGACCGTGCCACCGTGGCGGTGCACCGCCTGGCCCACGAGCGCGAGGCCCAGCCCGCGCCCGCCCGGGTCACCGCCCGGCTTCGTGGACCACCCCCGCTCGAAGGCCCGGGTAGCGTCCGCCGGGTCCAGCCCCGCTCCGCTGTCCGCTACCCGCAGGACGAGTTCCCCGTCGCGTACCCCCGCATCGAACTCGACCCGGCGGGGCGGCGGACCCGCGACGGCCGCGTCAACCGCGTTGTCCAGCAGGTTGCCCACGATGGTGACCAGGTCGCGCGGCGCGACGGCGCCCTCGGGCACGGACGCGTCCGCCGCCACCGCAAGCTCCACGCCGCGCTCGCTGGCCTGCGCCACCTTGCCCAGCAGCAGCGCGGCCAGCACCGGCTCGGCCACCGCGCCCACCACGCTGTCGGTCAGCCGCTGCGCCACGGCCAGCTCCGACGCGGCGAAGTCCAGCGCCTGCCCGGTGCGGCCCAGCTCGATCAGGGACAGCACGGTGTGCAGCCGGTTGGCCGCCTCGTGCGCCTGCGAGCGCAGCGACTCGGCGAAGCCGCGCACCGAGTCCAGTTCGCCGGTCAGCGCCTGCAGATCGGTGTGGTCCCGCAGCGTCACGACGGTGCCGAGCGCGGTGCCGCCCCACTCCGCCGGCGCCTGGTTGAGGACCAGGACCCGGTCCCCGGCGAGGTGGATCTCGTCGGTGCGCGGCTGCCCGGCGGCCAGCGCCTCGCCCAGCGCGCTGGGCAGGCCGATCTGGTCCACCCGCCGGCCCAGCTCCCCGTCGGGCAGCGCGAGCAGCCGGCGCGCCTCGTCGTTGGCCAGTTGCAGCCGGCCCTGCCGGTCGAGCAGCAACAGGCCCTCGCGCACCGCGTGCAGCACCGCGTCGTAGAACTCGTACATCCGGGCCAGCTCGGCCGGTCCCAGGTCGTGCGTCTGCCGGCGCAGCCAGCGGCTGACCAGCCAGGAGCCGGTGGCCGCGAGCAGCAGGGCCGCCGCGGCGGCGAGCAGCAGCACCCGCAGCTGGGTCCACAGGCTGTGGTCCACGACGGCGATGGTGATGCCCACCGCGACCAGCCCGATCACCGTGCCCCCGGCGCGTACCGGCACCACGGCCCGTACCGACGCGCCCAGGGTGCCGGTGAAGGTCTCGGTGTACTCGTGCCCGGCCACCGCCTCCGCGATGTGCCCGAGGAAGTGCCCGCCCACCTCGCTCGCGGTCGGGTGGGTGTACCGGATGCCACCCGTCGTCATGATCACGACGAACCGGGTCCGGGTGTCCCGCTCCACCTGGTCCGCCAGCGGCTGCAGGGCCGTGTGCGGGTCGGTCGAGCGCAGCCCGGCCACCACCGTGGCGGAGTCGGCCACGCTCCACGCCACGCTGAGCACCCGCTGCCGGGCCGTGTCCAGGTTGGCCCGGCTGGCCTGCACGTACGCGCCGGCCAGCGCGCCACCGACCAGTACCGTGATGATCACGATCTGCAGCGCCAGCAACTGCCGCGCGAGGCTCCACCTGCGCACCGGGTCACCTCCTTCACATGTACGCAATGAACGTAACCGTGACCAGAGTCACCCTGGCTCCCATCCTCGGGGCATGGCAACCCCAACGGCGTCCGCGCCCGCCGCCCGGCGCGACCGAACGCACTACCTGTACCTGGCTGTCATCGTCGCCGTGATCGCCGGAGCCGTCCTCGGGCTGCTCGCGCCGAAGGCGGCGGTACAGCTCAAGCCACTGGGCACCGGGTTCGTGGCGCTGATCAAGATGATGATCAGCCCGATCATCTTCTGCACCCTGGTGCTCGGCGTCGGCTCGGTACGCCGCGCCGCCAGCGTCGGCAAGGTCGGCGGCCTGGCGCTCGGCTACTTCCTCGCGATGTCCACCGTGGCGCTGGCCATCGGCCTGGTGATCGGCAACGTGCTGCACCCCGGCTCGGGGCTGCACCTGTCCACCGCGGCCAAGGCGGCGGCGCACACGCAGGCGGCCGGCGGCTCCACCGGTACCGTCGACTTCCTGCTCGGCATCATCCCGACCAGCCTGTTCTCCTCGCTGACCTCGGGTGCCGTGCTGCAGACCCTGCTGGTGGCGCTGCTGGTCGGCTTCGCGCTGCACTCGGTCGGCCGCTCCGGCGAGGTGATCCTGGCCGGCATCGGGCACCTGCAGCGGCTGGTGTTCCGGGTACTCGCCATGATCATGTGGCTGGCACCGGTCGGCGCGTTCGGCGCGATCGCGGCGGTGGTCGGTACCGGCGGGTGGAAGGCGCTGGAGAGCCTGCTGCAGATCATGCTCGGCTTCTACGCCACCTGCGTGATCTTCGTCTTCCTGGTGCTCGGCGTGGTGCTGCGCAGCGTGGCCGGGATCAGCATCTTCGCGCTGCTGCGGTACCTGGCCCGGGAGTTCCTGCTGATCCTGGCCACGTCGTCGTCGGAGTCCGCGCTGCCCCGGCTGATCGCGAAGATGGAGCACGCGGGCGTGTCCCGTACGGTGGTCGGGATCACGGTGCCCGCCGGGTACTCGTTCAACCTGGACGGCACGGCCATCTACCTGACCATGGCGTCGCTGTTCGTGGCCGACGCGATGGGCACGCCGCTGTCCATCGGGCAGCAGATCTCGCTGCTGCTCTTCATGATCATCGCGTCCAAGGGTGCGGCCGGGGTGACCGGCGCCGGGCTGGCCACGCTCGCGGGCGGGCTACAGGCGCACCGGCCGGACCTGGTGGACGGGGTCGGGCTGATTGTCGGCATCGACCGGTTCATGTCGGAGGCGCGGGCCTTGACCAACTTCGCCGGGAACGCGGTGGCCACGATCGTGGTGGGCAAGTGGACCGGCGAGTTCGACCGGCAGCGCTGCCAGCAGGTATTGAGCGGCGAGGTGCCGTTCGACGAGGTGACGATGCTGGACGAATCGCCCGTCACGCCGCCGGCGCCGCCGCCGGTGCGCGAGGTGGTTCCGGCCTGATCGGGGTCTGCCGGCGGATCGTGCACCGTACTGCGCGATCCGCCGGCAACTTCTGATCACCCGGCCCCCTCCCCAGCCCCAGGTGAGCGCGTGTCACGATGGTCGGCGTGCGACGCGCTCCCCTCGCCGCGTTGGTCGGTATCGTCACGTTCATTGCCCTGGGTGCCTCGTCCTGCACCAGCGGCAGTTCCCCGGTCGGCGTCGGCACGGCCGGCACGGGCGACGTCGCCGAGGTGGTGGACGCCTCCGCGACCGTCACCGCCAAGGCCGTCGCCGGGCTGACCGCCCCCGCCGGCGGCACCGTCGCCGCGCTCAACGTCAGCACCGGCACGGCCGTACACGCCGGGCAGGTCATCGCCGTCATCGACTCGCCGTCCGCGCAGCGCCAGCTCAGCGAGGCCAAGTCGGCGCTGGACGCGGCCCGCAGCGGCGGCGGATCGGCCGGCCTGGGCAGCACCACATCCCTCGTCGCGGCGCAGAAACAGACCGACGATGCCGCGGCGCAGGCGTTCGCGCAGGCACGCCAGGCTGCCGGCAAGATAGGCGATGCGACGGTACGCGCGGCGCTGCTCGCCCAGATCGACGCCTCCGCCAAGCAGTACGCGTCGGTATCCGCGACCGCCCGCGCGCTGGTCACCTCGGTGCGCCGCGGCATCGCCAGCGTCTCGGACGCGGTCGGCGCGCTGGGTGCCGCGCAGCGGGCGCAGGCGCAGGCGGCGTACGACCTGGCCAAGGCGGCGGTGGACGCGCTGACGCTGCGCGCGCCGATCGACGGGGTGGTGCAGTTGGGCGGCCTCGGCGGCA
>DATEJJ010000568.1:0-4792 GCA_035278125.1 Rugosimonospora sp. | reverse complement strand
CGGGTCGTTCGGCATGCTGATGCTGGCCATGCTGTTGGTGGTCGGGTCGAACTCGTTGACCAGCGCGCCGGATGCGGAGCCGCACTCGTTGGTGATCCAGGAGCAGCGAACCGAGTCGAAGATGACCTTACCGTTGCCCTCGGGCGTGGCGTAGACATCGTCCACAAAGGACCCTTGCGGGATGGTCGGACCCTGGGTCCAGCTACCCGGGTCGCTCGGCTTCGCCCCGGGCGTGTAGATGACCGAGGTGTTGTGGCCCATGGCGAGGATCCGGCCGTCGTACATGAGCGTGACGGTGGACGTGTCCACGTTGCCGTTGGCGTAGGTGGACGGTGGCCGCGCCCCGGTGTACCACGCGTTGGCGGCCGGGTCGTACCGGTACACGCCGCCGGAGTTGATGGCCACGATGGAGCCGTCGGGCAGCGGTACCCAGCCATCCTCGGCCGCGGCGGCCGGCCGGTTCGCGGCGGCGGTCCAGGCGTTGGTGGCCGGATCGAAGATCTGGGTACGCGCGGCCGCCTGGTCGCTGGCGACGATCCGGCCGTCCTTGAGGTGCGCGGTACCGGTGTCCCACAGGTTGCCGTAGAGGCCAGACTGGCCGAGTGCCCAGGTGTTGGTCACCGGGTTGTAGAGCTGGACTCCATTGTGGTCATTGGCCGAGCTGCCCGCCGGCCACTGGTAGATGTACTCGCCACCGGCCTGGTAGAAGCGCCCGTCGGGGAGGATCTGCTCCTGCGCCGCGCCCACTCCGTACGGCGAGGTGGCCAGTTGCACCCAGGTGCCCTTGGTGTAGTCGCCGAACTGGTCGGGCACCAGCTTCACCCACTGGTGCAGGTCGCTGCCGTTGGACAGGATGCTGCCGTCCGAGAGCAGCCACATGAAGGTACCGGCGCCGCCGTTGAACGGGTTGGTCGGCACCGCCGCCCATGTCCCCGGCGTCCCCGGCACCGGCGGCGGCGCGCTGGAACTGCCCGGATTCGGGCTGGGGCTGCTGATGGGCGACGCGGAAGGGGAAGGCGACGCGCCACCGGTCGTGGAGGTGGGGCTGGCCGCGACGCCGCCGGTGCACACGACACCGTTGAGCGCGAAGCTCGTCGGCGCCGGGTTCGAGCCGCTCCAAGAGCCGTTGAAGCCGAACGAGGTGCTCCCGTTCGTGGCCAGCGCGCCGTTCCAGCTCGCGTTGGTCGCGGTCACCGCGCTGCCGCTCTGCGTCACGGTCGCGCTCCACGCCTGCGTCACCGCCTGTCCGGCGGCGAACGACCAGGTGAGCGTCCACCCGCTGAGCGGGTCACCCAGGTTGGTCACGTTCACGCTGGCGGTGAAGCCGGTGTTCCACTGGGAGCCGACAGCGTAACTCACCTGGCAGCCACTGGTCGCGGCGTGCGCCACCACCGCGGAGGCGACGGCGGCGGTGAGGGTGGTCGCGGCGGCCGCACCGATCAGGGCGGTGCGGTGTCTTCGGCTGAGCATGGTTCTCCTCGGGAAGCTGAGTGCGCGGTCAGGGCGCGCGCCACCTCGGGTGGGGGTCGGTCGAGGTGGTGGCGCAGCGCAGCAGGCGCACCTGTGCGGTGAAGCCGGACGCGCCCAGCGGTGAGCAGGCCGCGCCGGCGGTGACATTGTGGGCGTACCGGTCGCCCGCGGTGGCGGCTGGCGATACGGCGCCCATCGAGCGGGACGGCGCCCCGCTGTACGGTGCCGCTCCGCGTGCGGGCGCCGCCACCGGTCCGGCGGTGGTCCAGTTGGCCGCCAGCACGCCGGTACCGGCGAGCACCAGGGCGGCCGCACCGGAGAGCATCCCGGCACGCATTGACAGACGTCGCACCCGGACAGGGTGATCGACGGCAGACAGGACCGTCAATGGTTTGCCTTGTTTACACCAGGTGTCCAGGGCGCCACCAGCGTAGATCCCGGCAAACCTTGACGGAAACCTGAAACTTCCTAGGTAGATTCGTAGCCGGCTACCCGAGCGTCCAGCTCTGGTTGCTGCCGCCGTTGCAGGTGAACAGCTCCAGCTGGGTGCCGTTGGCGCTGCTGGCCGCCGGCACGTCCAGGCAGGTACCGGAGTTGCCGTTGCGGAACTGCGTGCCGACCAGGATCCACTGCTGGTTGGCCTGCCCGGTGCAGCTGAACGCGATGATGCGGGTGCCGTTGGCGGTACCCGCTGCGGAGGCGTCCGCGCACAGCCCGTTGCTGGTGAGCGCGCCGTTGCTGAGTGTCCAGTGCTGGCTGCTGGTACCGGTGCAGGTGCTGATGACGACCTGTGGGTTGCCCGAGCCGCTGGACAGGGTGTCAAGGCACTTGCCAGCCAGGCCGGTCACCGTACCGGTCAGCGCCCCGCTGGCACCCCAGCTGGCGAGCAGCAGGTCGCGCCCGGAGGAGTTGTTGTTGCTGAGGCTGTACGACGGGTACGTGCCGTTGAGCGTCTCCATGCCGTACGGGTCGGCGTTGCGCAGCCCGGGCCAGTACACCGTGCCCATCGAGTTGGCCCGCGCGTAGTCGGAGACGGCCTGCAGGTACGTGACGAACGGGTTGCTGCTGTTGGCCTGGTGGTAGTTCGTGCCGTCGGTCTGCGGCGCGCCCC
Source organism: Rugosimonospora sp. (assembly GCA_035278125.1). Classification (GTDB taxonomy): domain Bacteria; phylum Actinomycetota; class Actinomycetes; order Mycobacteriales; family Micromonosporaceae; genus DATEJJ01. The sequence continues at coordinate 2,211 of DATEJJ010000568.1, read as the reverse complement.
ACTCGTCCAGGATGGTACGGCTGGCGTAGCTGCCCACCTCGCCGGCGATCTGCGAGGAGAACTGGCTGTACGTGGTGTTGCTGGAGAAGAACTTGTAGATGTGTACCGACAGCAGCGTGCCGGTGAACCGGCTGTCCGCGCCCAGCCCGGTCACGCTCTGGTTGTACCCGGTGCCGGACAGCACGACCCGCCCGCGCGGTACCGACGGGAACATGGACAGCCAGCTCGCGCACAGCGCGCTCCAGTCGGTGTAGCTGTACCCGTGCGGCTCGTTCATCGGCTCGAAGTAGACCCGGCTGTTGCCGCCGTACTTGCTGACCACGGTGCTCCACATGGAGTTCCACGTCGTGGTGTTGTCCACCTTGCCGTCCCGGGAGGAGTTGCCCTCCCAGTAGCTGAGGATGACGTTCATCCCCCGGTTGGTGGCGGCGTCGATCGCGCCGGTGTACGAGTTCCACCACGCGGTACCGACGCTGGACGGGTTGATGGGCAGGCGGACGGTGTTGGCACCGAGGTTGGCGCGGAAGCCGTCGAGGATCTGGCCGGCCTTGGCCAGCGTGGTCGCGTAACTGTCGCTTGTGGACAGACCGCTGGGTACCACGGTGCCGTCGACGAAGTTGTCCCGGGTGTCGGCCCAGTTGACTCCGTGGAAGCCGGACGTGGCCGCCTGCGCGACGGTGGGGAGCAGGGTCAGGGCGGTGGCGGCCAGCGCGGTCGCGGCGAGGGCGGCGCACCGGTGTCGGGACGGGCGAAGGTTCATGGGGTGTGCCCTTCGGGTGGGGAGGACGCGGAATCGCATCGACAGATGTCAGCATGTACCCACCCCGCGGCGACGTCAAGAATGCGCTTTCCCCGAGACACCGTCCGGTAACGGGCGCGACCGCGGCGCGTGGTACAGTACGCGCTTACTGTTTGGTCGCGAACGATGGGTGACGGCGGTGACGGCTACGCCTGGGCTGGACCGGCCCATCACGCTCAACGACGTCGCGGCGTACGCCGGGGTGTCCTCGGCCACCGTGTCCCGGGTGCTGGCGGGCAACTACCCGGTGAAGGCGGCGACCCGGCAGCGGGTGCTGCGCGCGGTACGCGACTTGAACTACGTCGTGAACACGCACGCCCGGGCGCTGGCCGGGGTGAAGACCGAGACGATCGCGTTCTTCCTCAACGATGTGCGGAGTCCGGCGTTCGCGGAGGCGGCGTACGGGGTGGAGCGGGAGGCGGCCAGCCGGGGCAAGCTCTGTCTGCTGGGTTGCACGCACGAGGACGCGGCGCGGGAGCTGGCGTTCGTGAAGCTGATGCGCGAGCAGCAGGCGGCGGCGGTGATCCTGATCGGTGGCATCGTGGACGACGAGGGCTACCGGGCGCGCATGATCGAGATCGCGCACTCGCTCCGGGCCGCGGGCAGCCAGCTCGTCCTCTGTGGACGGCCGCCGCTCGGCGAGGACGTACCCGCGATCGTGGTGGAGTACGACAACGAGGCGGGCGCGTACGCGGCGACCAGCCACCTGCTCTCCCGGGGGCACCGGCGGATCCTGTACCTGAGCGGGCAGGTGGCGCACACCACCAGCGCCGGGCGGGTCAGCGGGTACCTGCGGGCGCTGGCCGACTTCGGCGTACCCGAGGACCCGGCGCTGGTCGAGCACGGCGAGTTCAGCCGGCAGTCCGGGTACGAGCTGGCCCGCCGGCGGCTGTCCCGGGACCGGGACTTCACCGCGGTGTGCACGGGTACCGACCAGATGGCGGCCGGCGTGCTGGACGCGCTGGACGAGGCCGGGCTGCGGGTACCGCAGGACGTGTCGCTGGTCGGGTACGACGACGTGCAGCTGGCCCGGGACCTGCGCCCGCAGCTGACCACGGTGCACGTGCCGTACGAGGAACTGGGCCGCACCGCGGTACGGCTGGCGCTGGACGGCGGCCGGGCCGTACGCCGTGCCGTGCTGGGCACGCACGTGGTGGTACGCGGCTCGGTGTCCCGCCTCGTCCAGCGCTGACCTGCTTCGATGTAGGCGCTTGCCCGAACCGTTGCCAAACTTGCGGGAAACTCCGTGCCGGAAACTAATAGTAAGCCCTTTCCAAAATCTGCCCGGGCGCGTACCGTCAGCGTTCACGCGAGCCGTGCACCCACCGGCTTCGACACCGTCCCGGGGGTAGCTGTGGTCCTCAGAGCTCCGGCCAAGGCTGCGCCGGTCGCCGCACCGGCCCCGCGCGCCC
>DATEJJ010000567.1:0-4080 GCA_035278125.1 Rugosimonospora sp. | reverse complement strand
CCCGTACTGCCGACCGGGTGACCCAGCGCGATCGCGCCGCCGTTCACGTTGACCCTGTCCGCGTCCGGGCGGTGCACCGCCATCCACGACAGCACCACCGACGCGAACGCCTCGTTCACCTCGAACAGATCGATGTCGTTCATCTTCATGCCGCTGGCCGCGAGTACCCGCTCCGTGGCCGCGACCGGGCCGTCGAGGTGGTAGTAGGGCTCCGCGCCGATCAGGCACTGCGCCAGGATCCGGGCCCGTGGCCGCAGGCCCAGCGCCCGTGCCCGGTCGGCGTCCGCGAGCAGCACGGCAGCCGCGCCGTCCGAGATCTGTGACGCGGTACCGGCCGTGTGCATACCGTCCTCGACCACCGGCTTGAGCCGGCCCAGCCCGTCCAGGGTGGTGTCCCGCAGGCCCTGATCCCGGTCGACGGTACGGGTTTCGCCCGTCGGTGTGCCCTCCGCGTCCAGTACCGGCGCCTCGACGGGTACCACCTCGCGCACGAAGCGCCCCTCCGACCATGCCTGTGCCGCGCGGGCCTGCGACCGTACCCCGAACCCGTCGAGGTCCACTCTGGACAGCCCGCGCCGCTGCGCGATCCGCTCGGCGGCGACGTACTGGTTGGGCAGGTCGAGGTGCCAGGAGTCGGGGCGGGGCGCGCCGGCGGCGGTACCCACGTTCGCACGCAGCGGTACCCGCGACATCACTTCGACACCGCACGCGGCGCCCACGGTGATCGCGCCGGCGGAGATCAGCCCGGCGATGAGGTGTGCGGCCTGCTGCGCGGAGCCGCACTGGGCGTCCAGGGTGAGGCAGCCGGTCTGGTACGGCAGCCCGGCGTGCAGCCAGGCGGTACGCGTGACGTTGTTGGACTGCTCGCCGGCCTGGGTGACGCAGCCGCCGAACACCTGTTCCACGGTGTCCGGTTCGATGCCGGCGCGCGCCACGAGTGCCCTTTGTGCCGCACCGAGAAGTTCGGCGGCGTGCAGCCCGGCGAGGCTACCGGCGCGCTTGCCGATCGGCGTGCGCACCGCTTCGACGATCACCGGACTGCCCACGGTACCTCCCGCGTAGAACGAGTTCCATATCCTGGCACGTTGCCCTGTTCAGAGAACGTACGTGTTGTGCTTCAATCAGTAGAACACGTTATTGTTGGAGGGGCCAGTGGGCGAGCCGCGCATCCCTGAGGGGTTTGATTTCACCGATCCTGGCGTCTATGTGGACGGCGTTCCGCGCGAATACTTCGCGGAGCTGCGGCGCACCGCACCGGTGTGGTGGAACGCGCAGCAGCCACGCGGTTCGGCGGGCTTCGACGATGAAGGCTTCTGGGCGGTGACCCGGCACAGCGACGTGATGGCGGTCTCGCGTGACAGCGAGACGTACTCCAGTTGGCAGAACACGGCGATCCCGCGCTTCCATCCGAGTATCACCCGGGACCGCATCGAGATGCAGCGGTACGTCATGCTGAACACCGACCCGCCGGACCACACCGCGCTGCGCGCGATCGTGTCCCGTGGCTTCACGCCGCGGACCATCGAGAAGCTGCGTGACGTGCTGGCGGCGCGTTCGGAGCAGATCGTGCGGACGGCGCTGGCGCGGGGTGCCGGCGAGTTCGTCTCGGATGTGGCGTGCGAGTTGCCGTTGCAGGCGATCGCGGAGCTGATCGGCATCCCGCAGGAGGACCGGCGGCAGATCTTCGAGTGGTCCAACGCGATGATCGGGTACGACGACCCGGACTTCTCCGGCGAGGACCCGATGATGGCGGCGTGGGCGCTGATGGCCTACGCCGTGAAGATGGCCGAGGAGCGCCAGGAGACGCCGCGTGAGGACATCGTCACCAAGCTGGTCAACGCGGAGGTGCACGGCGAACACCTGTCGCTGGAGGAGTTCGGCTTCTTCGTGCTGATGCTCGCGGTGGCGGGCAACGAGACCACCCGCAATGCCATCTCGCACGGCATGCTGGCGTTCCTGGACAATCCGGAGCAGTGGGAGCTGTACCGGGCGCAGCGGCCGAAGAGTGCGGTGGAGGAGATCATCCGGTGGGGTACGCCGGTGAACATCTTCCAGCGCACCGCGACGGTGGACACGGTGCTGGCCGGTAAGGAGATCAAGGCGGGTGACCGGGTCGGCATGTTCTACGGCTCGGCCAACTTCGATGACGAGGTCTTCACCGACCCGTTGCAGTTCAACGTGGACCGGGTGCCCAACCCGCATCTGGGCTTCGGTGGCAGCGGGGCGCATTTCTGTCTGGGTGCGAACCTGGCCCGGCTGGAGATCGAGCTGATCTTCAACGCGATCGCGGACCACATGCCCGGCATCCGCAAGTCGGGTCAGGCGCAGCGGCTGCGTTCGGGCTGGATCCACGGGATCAAGGAACTGCCGGTCAAGTACGCCTGAGTGGAGGGGGTGTCACGCCTTGGGCGTGGCACCCACCACCCACATCGCGAAGAACTGCGAGCCACCGCCGTACGCGTGCCCGACCGCCGTACGCGCCCCGGCCACCTGGTGGTCCCCCGCCCGCCCCATCACCTGCATGGCCGCCTCGGCGAAGCGCAGCATGCCGGAGGCGCCGATGGGGTTGGAGCACAGCACACCGCCCGACGGGTTGATCGGCAGCGCGCCGCCGAGCGCGGTCTCGCCGGACTCGGTCAGCTTCCAGCCCTCGCCCGGCGCGGCGAAGCCCAGGTTCTCCAGCCACATCGGCTCGAACCAGGAGAACGGCACGTACAGCTCCGCGATGTCCACCTGGCGCCGCGGGTCGGTGATGCCCGCGCTGTGCCACAGCGCGGCCGCCGCCTCGGCGCCGGCGCGCGGGTTCACGTGGTCCTTGCCGGCGAAGCTGGTCGGCTCGGTACGCAGCGAGGTGGCGTGGATCCACGCGACCGGGCGACCGGTGGCCTCGGCGGCCCGCTCGTCCCCGAGCACCACGGCGCACGCGCCGTCCGAGGAGGGGCAGGTCTCGTCGTACCGGATCGGGTCCCAGAGCATCTGGGACGCCTGTACCGACTCCAGCGTGATGTCCGGCTGGCGCAGGTGCGCGTACGGGTTGAGCGCGCCGTTGCGCCGGTCCTTGACCGCGACCAGCGCGCCGATGTGCGGTGGCGCACCCGCCCGCCGGATGTACGCGCGCACGTGCGGGGAGAAGTACCCGCCGGCACCGGCACCGACCGGCATGGAGAAGGGCGGGTTGATGGACAGCGCCCACATCGCGTTGGACTCGGACTGCTTCTCGAACGCGACCGCGAGTACCCGCCGGTGCACGCCCGCCCGCACCAGGCTGGTCGCCACGATGGCGGTGGCCCCGCCCACCGAGCCAGCGGTGTGTACCCGCAGCAGCGGGCGGCCGGTGGCACCGAGCGCGTCGGCGAGGAACAGCTCGGGCATCATCACGCCCTCGAACAGGTCCGGCGCCTTGCCCAGCACCACGGCGTCGATCTGCGGCCAGTCCACGCCCGCGTCGGCCATCGCACGGTCGATCGCCTCGCGGCACAGCCCGGCCATGGACACGTCGGTACGCCGGGTGCGGTGCTCGGTCTGCCCGGTCCCCAGTACGGCAGCGCGTACAGACTCGCTCATGCCGACCCCTCACATGCACGCGAGCGAGGGGCCGGCCTGAGCTTCCCAGCTGATCGTTCGCGCAAGCGCTCGCTCATCGTGCCTCCATCACGCAGACCAGGTTCTGTTGCAGGGCCGGGCCGCTCGTCGCGTGCGCCAGCACCCGGTTGGCCCGGCTGGTCATGACCGCCTGTGCCGCGGCGCCGATGCGGGCCAGGCCGGCGGCGAACATCGGGTTGCCGGACAGCACACCGCCGGACGGGTTGACGACCACCCCGTCATCGAGCCCCAGCTCCCGGGTGAGCAGGATCTCCTGGTGGGTGAAGGGCGCGTGCAACTCGGCCACGTCGAACGGGCGGCTGGCGCCCGCGGCCGCGGCGGCCGCCACAGTGGACGGTGAGGTGGTCAGGTCGCGCAGGGACAGGCCGGGGGAGTCCACCCGGTGCGCGAACCCGGTGATCCAGGCCGGCCGGTCGTGCAGCTGCTTGGCCCGGTCCGCGCTGGCCAGGATGACCGCGGCGGCACCGTCCCCGACCG
>DATEJJ010000566.1:0-4182 GCA_035278125.1 Rugosimonospora sp. | reverse complement strand
GCGCCGGCACCTCGAGCCGGGCGCCGCAGACCGCCACACCGCCCGGGCCGATCGCGCAGCCGGCCGAGTTGTCCGCACCGACTCCCACGCCGGCGTCCACCGCCCCGAGCACGGCGGCTTCCCCGGGTGGCCACGGCGGGCAGCCGGCCCGGACGCCAACCGCCGCCGCGCCGACCGTACTCCCGCCCGCGCGCACGAACGCACCCGCCAACCCCGCGCCCGCGGGCCACCTGTCCGCGACGTACCAGACGTTGAAGGTCATGCCGAACGGCAACTACCTGGCCCAGGTGTCGATGACCGCCACCGGCGGCACCGTCAGCGGGTGGACGGTGGTGATCACGGTGCCGGCCGGCGCGGTGGTGGCGCTCACCTCGGGCGCGTCGGTCGCGCAGGACGGCACCCTCGTGACCTTCACCCCGGACGGCAACGCGCAGGTCCACACGGGACAGATCGTGTCGTTCACCTTCCGGGTCCGCAGACCGGCGGGTACCACGGCCCCGCTGTCCTGCACCGCCAACGGCCGGTCCTGCGCGGGTATCTGACCACCCTGCGGCGTTCCCGACTTGACGATCGGCTTCGATGGAGTCAGAGTTAGGCAAACGTTTGCCTCATTGAGGAGGGCCGCTTGACGCACCATCGGCGGCCGGGCGGCAACCCACCCGCCGATCCGTAACCGGCCGGGCAGGCGCGCGCGGCGCCGCCCCAGCCAGTCGTCCCTTAAGGACGGTGAACAATGCACGGTTCCCCCCATCCTCGATCCGCTCCCGCCGCCCTCAGCCGGCGCGGGCTGCTGCGCGCCGCGCTCCTGGGTGCCGGCGCGGTGGGTGCCACGGCAGCCGGCACCGGCTGCTCCGAGGTCGGCGCCGGCCTGGCCAACACCGCACTCGAACCCGGCACGGTGGAGTACTGGAACCTCTTCGGCGGCGGCGACGGCGTCCGGATGCAGCAGATGGAGGACGGCTACCGCAAGGCCAACCCGCACCTCAAGCTGCAGGCTGTCACGTTCGCGTGGGGCAACCCGTACTACACCAAGCTCTCCCTGGCCACCGTCGGCGACCAGCCGCCGGACGTGGCGGTGTCGCACCTGACCCGGATGAAGACGCTGGTGAAGGGGAACCTCCTGCAGGAGCTGCACCCCGAAGACCTGGCGCGGCACGGCATGTCGGCCTCGATGTTCAACCAGCGGGCCTGGGAGGCCGGCCTGGTCGACGGCAAGATCTACGCGATCCCGCTCGACACGCACCCGTTCGTGCTGTTCTACAACACGAAGATCTGCGAGCAGGCCGGCCTGCTCGACCCGGATGGGAAGCTCAGCCCGATCACCGGCCCGGACGCGTTCCAGGCCGCCCTGACCAAGGCCAAGCAGGTCACCGGCGAGTACGGCGCCACCCACGGCATCAACGCCGACACCGCCACGCCGTGGCGGCTGTTCCAGACGCTGTACTCGCAGCTCGGTGGCGAGGTGCTCGCCGACGACGGCACCCGGATCGTGCTCGACGACACCAAGGCCCGGCAGGTGCTCGCCTACCTGCGCGCCCTCACCGTCGAGCAGAGCCTGATGCCCGGCAGCATCGACTACCAGGGCGCGGTCGCGCTGTTCGCCAACGGGTCGGCCGGGTTCCACCTCAACGGCGAGTGGGAGATCACCACGTTCCAGACCGCCAAGACGCCGTTCAGCATGACGCTGGTACCCAACGTCTTCGGCGGGACCTATGCGGTGCAGGCCGACTCGCACACGCTCGTGCTGCCGGTACGGCCCGACCACGGCCAGGCCCGGCTCGACCGCGCGCTCGGCTTCGTCAAGTCGATGCTCGACCAGAGCCTCACCTGGGCCGAGGGCGGCCACGTGCCGGCCTGGCAGCCGTTCGCCACCAGCGACGCGTACCGGAAGCTCACCCCGCAGTCCAACTACGCGGCGGCTGCGGACTCCGCCGTGTACGACCCGCCGGGCTGGTACTCCGGCTCCGGCTCGAACTTCGAAATCGTGATGGGCTCGGCCATCGGCGCCGTGGAGGCCGGCCAGATGTCGCCCGACGAGGCGATCGCGCAGATCCGCTCGAAGCTGTCCGCCTTCGCCAAGACCGCGCCGCCGGTGTGACCGTCCACGAGGGAGGTTGGCCGTGGCCAGTACCGAAATCATCCGCCCGGTCGCGGCAGCGGGACCGGCGGGTACCGCCGGCGGGGTGGGCCGGATGCCCGGACACGGGCGCCCCGCGCTCCTGCTGCTCGCTCCGTTCCTCATCCTGTACCTGCTGTTCATCATCGGACCGGCCCTGTACGGGCTGGTGATGAGCTTCTTCGACACCAGCCTGGTCCACTCCGGACTCGGCCGGTTCGCCGGCCTGCGCAACTATGCGGAGGCGTTGGGCAGTAACGAATTCTGGTCGGCACTGTGGCACACGATCTGGTTCACGATCCTCACCACGCCGCCGCTCATCGTGCTCGGCCTGGTCTTCGCGCTGCTCGCGGAGCGGGCCCGCCGCGCGCGGTGGTTCTTCCGGCTGGCGTTCTTCCTGCCGTACATCCTGCCCTCGGCGGTCGTCGCGCTCATCTGGGTGTGGCTCTACACGCCGGCGCTGGGCCTGCTCAGCCGCACCGCGACCGGGCTGGGCTTCGCCGAACCCAACTGGCTCGGCGACCCCAACTGGGCGATGGTGTCGCTCGCCCTGACCACGGTGTGGTGGACGCTCGGCTTCAACTTCGTGCTCTACCTCGCCGGGCTCCAGGAGATCCCGCGCGACCTGTACGAGGCGTCGGCGATCGACGGTGCCGGACCGTGGCAGCAGATCCGCGGCATCACCCTGCCGCTGCTCGCCCGCACCACCTCACTGGTCCTGGTGCTCCAGGTCATCGCCTCGCTCAAGGTGTTCGACCAGATGTACATCATGACCAGCGGTGGACCGAACTTCGCGACCCGCTCCGCCCTCGAATACGTCTACGACGTCGGGTTCACCGACTACCGCACCGGCTACGCCGCCGCGGCGTCCACCCTCTTCTTCCTCGTGGTGCTCGCGGTGTCGGCGGTCTGGCTCGCCATGACCCGCCGCCAGGAACAGGAGCTGACATGAGCATCCTCGCGGCCGACGATCTCATTGAGCGACCGGGGCTCAGCGCCGCCGAGGCGCGACGATTTGCCGTCACGGCCGACCGCCGCATGCGCCTCTTCAACCGGTGCTGCACCGCCGTTCTCATCGCGTTCGCGCTGCTGTGGCTGGTGCCGCTGGCCTGGGCCGTGGACACGGCCATCAAACCCAACGGCGAGACCACCAAACCGACATGGGCCATCGACCACCCGACCCTCGCGTCCTTCCGGACACTGCTGCGACAGGGCGACATTCTCAACTGGTACGCCGCGAGCTTCATCACCTCGGCGCTGGCGGCGGCCGGTACGGTCCTCACCGCGAGCCTGGCCGGGTACGTCCTGTCCCGGCTGCGGTTCCGGTTCCGCCGGCTCGCCTTCTGGTTCATCCTGGTCGGCATCATGATCCCGGGCCAGGTCCTGATCGTGCCGCAGTTCCGGGAGTTGGGCAGCGTCAACCTGCTGAACACCTACTGGGCGGTGATCCTGCCGCAGATCCCCACCGCGATCGCGGTGTTCATCTTCAAGCAGTTCTTCGACGGGCTGCCGAGGGATCTCGACGAGGCGGCACGCATCGACGGTGCGGGCTTCTTCCGCACGTACCGGCAGATCGTGCTGCCCCTCGCTCGGCCGGCGGTGTCGGCGGTGGCCATCTTCAGCTTCGTGTGGAGCTGGAACAACCTGCTGTGGCCGCTGCTGGTGCTGACCAACCCGAAGCTCATGACGATCCCGGTCGGCCTGGCCACGGTGCAGGGTACGTACGGGATCCGCTATGCCGACACGATGGCCTCGGCCCTGCTCGGCGCGGTACCGCTGGTGCTGGTGTTCCTGCTCTTCCAGCGGCGCATCGTCGAAGGCATCGCCGGTACCGGCCTCAAGGGATAGCCGGTACGCGACGACGATGCCGGCGGCCGCCCGTGTGGGTGGCCGCCGGCATGTGTGGGGGGTTGGGGTTGGTCTGTTATTGGGTGGTGACGGTGAAGTTGGTGAAGTCGAATTCGGTGTTGTCGGCGCGGATGCCGACGGCGCCGGGGTGGGTGATGGGGGTGCAGCCGAGGCCGGTGTCGGTGGTGGTGGCGGCGAGTTTGTTGTTTTCGTAGAGG
>DATEJJ010000565.1:0-10512 GCA_035278125.1 Rugosimonospora sp. | reverse complement strand
ACGGTCACGTGAATCCGGTTGTCCCGATCGCGCGTCACCTGACCCGGCACGGGCACGAGGTGCGCTGGTACACCGGGCAGGTCTATCACGGCAAGGTGGCCGCCACGGGCGCAGCGCCCGAGCCCATGCGGACCGCCTATGATTTCGGTGGCCTGAGTAAGGCGGCAGCCTTTCCGAAGCACGCCAAGCTGACCGGACTGGCCAGCTTCCGGGCCGGCATGACGGACATCTTCTACGACGCGGCTCCAGCTCAGTTGGCGGACCTGCTCGAGATCCTCGAGCGCTTCCCCGCGGACGTGATCGTCTCCGACGACATGTGTTACGGCGCATGCTTTGCCCACGAGCGCACCGGAATCCCACAGGTGTGGATTGGCAATTCGGTGTACATCCTCAGCAGCCGCGACACCGCGCCGCTGGGCTTCGGACTCGGACCGTCCTCGTCACCGCTGGGTGGCCTGCGCAATCGGGTACTCACGCTGTCCAGCGACCATCTCGCGTTGCGCCAGTTGCGCCGGCGCGCGGACAGGGTGCGGGCCGAGGTGGGTCTTCCCCGCTTGGACACGGGCGTCATGGAGAACATCGCACGGCCGCCCGGCCTGTACCTCGTGGGCACTATCCGAGCATTCGAGTTTCCTCGTTCGGACCTGTTTGAGGGAACCCGTTTCGTAGGTTCGCTCGACGTTCCCGCGGCAGATACCGGGTTCGACCCGCCGGATTGGTGGCACGAATTGCGGGACGGGCAGAAGGTCGTGCTCGTCACCCAGGGCACGATCGCCAACGATGTGCGGCGGCTCCTGGTACCGACCATTCGCGCGCTGGCCGACCAGCCGGTGCTCCTCGTCGTGACCACCGGGAACTCCGCGCTCGACGTCGCGACCGCACGGTCGCTGCCAACCAACGTGCGAGTCGAGAAGTTCGTTCCATACCACCGAATTCTGCCCCACGTCGACGTGATGGTGACCAACGGCGGGTTCAACGGTGTCACCGCCGCGCTCGCACACGGCGTGCCGCTCGTCGTCGCCGGTGCGACAGAGGAGAAGAGAGACGTGGCCATGCGCGTGAAGTGGTGCGGCGCCGGGATCGCACTCGGTCGCCGATCCCCGACGCCGCGAAGGATCCGCCACGCCGTCGGCACGGTCCTCGCCGACGGGCGTTACCACGAGGCCGCCACGCGGCTGCGGCGAGAGTACGCACAGCACGACGGGCCGCGGCGGGCTGCGGAGCTGATCGAAGGACTGATGACCGGCGACCACGGCACCGACGTGGCGGCTCAGGGTGTGAGAGGCGAGCTGTGAAATCTGATGCGCTGCTGGACGCGCCGCACGTCGACGTGCCGACCATCCCGGCGCCGGCCGACTGTATGCCCAGCCTGGTCGCGGCGGGCCGGACCGCGCCCGTTGTCAAGGTCACCTACTATGGCGGAACCGCCTGGGCCGTCTGCGACATGGACCTCGTGCGCGTGGCGCTGATGGACCACCGGCTGAGCAAGGACATCGAAATCACCCCTGCGTGGATGCGGGTTCCCGGCGTCATGCTCGGCTCCCAGCCGAGTGCCGAGGTCGCCCGCACGATGGTGATGAGCGAAGGCCCGGAGCACGCCCGGATCCGGCGATTGCACCAACAGATCTTCACGCCGCGCAACACGGCGAAGTGGGGCGAGCGGCTCACCAGCCTCGCGGAGGAGTTGCTCGACGACCTCGCCGCCGAGGCCGGCGCCGAGGTCAACCTGGTCGAGCGTTACACCTATCCGCTGCCGCTGGGCTTCATCTGCGAGATGCTCGGCCTCCAGCCACAGATGCACGCCGTGATGCGCAAGGCCACCGACGACATCATCTATTCGCCGGAGCAGTCCGTGCGGGTCGGGGGCGTCGGCGCGCTGGCCGCCGCGGTCGCGAGTTGGGCCGGCGACCCCACGTCGTTGAACGACGGGCTGATCACCGGCCTGCTCGACTCCATCGATGGCGACGGGGCAATAACGGTCAACGAGGTCGCGACCTGGACGGTGGGCCTGGTGATGGCCGGCTACGAGTCCACAGCGAGCCTGATCGCGGCCAGCATTCTGGAGGCGCTGCGCGCGCCGGCCCAGCGGCGCCCACGCACCGAGGCCGAAATCGACGCCTGGATCGAGGAAACGCTGCGGATCCACCCGCCGTTCCCGCACGCCACCTGGCGGTTCGCTACCGAGGACCTCGACCTCGGCGGCTACCTCATCCCCCGGGGCGCGCCCGTCCAGATCAACATAGCGGCGGCCAACCGCTGCCCGCACAGCGAAAACACCGAAGCGTTCGACCCAAGTGCCGGCCGCGGCCACATCAGCTTCGGACTCGGCCACCACTACTGCCTGGGCGCGCCGCTGGCGCGACTGGAAGCCAAGATCGCTCTAAGCGCGTTCCTGTCCCGCTTCCCGAACGCCAGACTCAGCGAGACCACCGAGCTGCGGTGGCAGTCCGAATGGATGACCCGCCGCATCAACGTCCTCCCGGTTTGTTTTCCAACATCACCCAGCCCGACCACAAAAAGCGAGCCAGGCGCGGATCGCCGACTACCGGCCGCTGGAGGCGAGTAATGAGTGTCGAGGATGTGTTGGACGCGCCATTGGTGGACATGCCGACCGTTCCGGCGCCGGTGGACTGCATGCCGGCCGTGCTGGCGGCCGGACGGGTCGCGCCGGTCGTCAAGATCGACTACTTTGGCGGAGCCGTTTGGGTCATCTGTGACATGGAACTGGCCCGCACCGCCCTGACCGACCGGAGGCTGAGCAAAGACATCGCGCTCGCGCCCGACTGGATGCGGATTCCCGGCGACATTCTGGGCTCGCTACCCCCAGCCAAGGTCGCTCGTACACTGCTGATGAGCGACGGATCGGAACACACCCGAATCAGGGCAACACACGCGCGGATTTTCACCCCACGCAATGCGGCGACGTGGGCCCTCCGGTTGGCTCACCTCACTGAGGAGTTGTTGGACCAGATCGCCATGGAAGCCGCCGAGCACGGCGGTGAGGTGAACTTGGTCGAGCGCTACACCGATCAGATCCCGCTGGGCTTCATCTGCGAGATGCTCGGTCTCCCGCCGCAATTGCACGTCGAGATGAAACGCTTCACCAACGCCATCATCTATTCGCCAGGCCAATCCGACCGGGCCGGCGCTGTCGGGGGGTTGATCGGCGCGATAGCGGGATGGGCCAGGGATCCGAGCCCACTGAGCGAGGGCGTGATCACCGGTCTGCTCGATGCGGTCGACGGCGAGGAGGCTGTCACCATCGACGAGGTCGTGACGTGGACCTTGGGACTCGTCATGGCTGGCTTCGAGACGACGGCGAGCCTGATCGCCTCGGCGCTTTGGGAGGCGCTGCGTAGGCCCGCCGACCGGCGTCCGTGTTCGGAAAAGTCAATCGAGGCGTGGATCGAAGAAACCCTGCGGGTACATCCGTCGACGCCGCACGCGACCTGGCGGTTCGCCGCCGAAGACCTCGACCTTGGCGGATATTTCATCCCGGAGGGTGCGCCCGTGCAGATCAACATCGCGGCGGCCAACCGCTGCCCGCACGGAGAGATCGCGGACAGTTTCGACCCGGGTACTCCACGCGGTCACATCAGTTTCGGGCTTGGTCGCCACTTCTGTCTCGGCGCGCCGCTGGCACGTCTGGAAGCCAGGACCGCTGTGAACGCCTTCCTTGTCCGCTTTCCGAACACCGTGCTCAGCGAGACCACAGAGGTGGGGTGGGAGTCCGGCTGGCTGACTCGCCGTATCAGCCTCCTGCCCGCCGTGTTGGCGAATGCTGATCTCCCGCGGCTTGATCGCGAACGATACGAGCTACCCACAGATCGTTAGTACCCGCAGGGGTCACTGCGGTGTTCCCGGAAGTTGGAGGCAAGCAATGACTGTCGATGATCTGTTGGACGCGCCGCTGGTGGACATGCCGATCGTTCCGGCGCCGGTGGACTGCATGCCGAGTGTGCTCGCGGCCGGAAGGGCGGCCCCTGTCGTCAAGATCGACTACTATGGCGGGACCGCGTGGGTTGTCTGCGACATGGACCTGGCACGTACGGCCCTGGCCGACCCGAGGCTGCACAAGGACATCGAGCTCACCCCCGCATGGATGCGGGTCCCCGGCGAGATCATGGGCTCGCAGCCGCCTGGCGAGGTCGCTCGCGCCATGGTGCTGAGCGACGGAGCGGAACACGCCAGGATCAGGCGGTTGCACGCGGGCATCTTGACCCAGGACGCCGTGGCGAGCCGGACCAGGCCCGTGGCCGAGTTGGCGCAACGGTTGTTGGACGGGCTTGCCGCCGAGGCGGCCGCGGGCGACGGCGAGGTCAATCTCGTCGAGCACTACACCCATGCGATCCCGCGCGCCTCTGTCTGCGAGATGCTTGGTCTGCGGGGTGAGATGCACGGGGAGCTGAGGCGCATCACCGACGACATCATCTTCTCGTCGGACCGAGCCGTACGGGAGCGTGGTATCGGTGCGCTAGCCAGTGCGGTCGCCGGATGGGCCGGTGATCCGGGCTCATTGAACGAGGGAGTGGTCACCGCGCTGCTCGCCGCGGTCGGGGGCGCGGAGGCTGTCACGTTCGACGAGGTCGTGACGTGGACCGTCGGCCTCGTCCTGGCCGGCTACGAGTCGACGGCGAGCCTGATCTCCTCCGCAGTCCTGGAGGCGCTGCGCAGGCCCGCCGACGAGCGTCCACGGTCGGAACCGGAGATCGAGGCGTGGATCGAAGAGACCCTACGGGTGCACCCGCCTTTCCCGCACCCGACCTGGCGGTTCGCCGCCGAAGACCTCAATCTCGGCGGCTATTTCATCCCCAAGGGTGGGCCCGTGCAGATCAACATCGCGGCGGCCAACCGCTGCCCACACGGGGAGATCGCGGACGAATTCGACCCGAGCACCCGCCGCGGTCACATCAGTTTCGGGCGCGGCAGCCATTTCTGTCTCGGTACGGCGCTGGTCCGTGTGGAGACAAGCATCGCCCTGAGCGCCTTCTTTTCTCGCTTCCCCAACGCCAGGCTCAGCGAGACCACCGACGTGAGCTGGGAGTCCGGCTGGCTCACCCGCCGGATCAGCGTCCTGCCCGTGGTCTTGACCGACGCGCCCTGATCCCGGACGACACGAGGAGCACGATGACGCAGACAGGGATCGAGTTCGTGCTGGCTGTCGCGGCGCAGCCCGAGCAAGCGGCAATGGCCGCGACGGCCGAGCACGGGCCCGCTGAGGTCGCCGAGATTGTGCTGACCGAGGTCGCCGCACTGGCAGGCTTGCTCCCCGGTCCGGACGACAAGGTGCCGGTCCAGTGGGACCTCGGCTTCGCCAGCCAGCGGCTCGGTTATGTGATGACCCTCGGCGGTGACGACGCGACCGTCGAACCGGGCTGGCACCCCAGCGCCGACGTGGTGATCCGCCAGGATCTCACCGAACTCCTCCGCGCGGTGTACGGCGACGCCGGAGTCTTCCACGCCACCAGGGAGATCTTCCTCAACGCCCCGGACGGTCCGCCAGGAGCCGACCCGGATGGCCGGGACCGCCGGCGGCGCACGCAGGCGATCCTGGCGGCGCGCTCCGCCACCCGCGCCGCCACGCAGAATCCGGCCGACCTGACCGAACTCGCCATTCGCACGGGCACGGACAAGTGGGGCAGGCATTGGTACACCTCGACCTACGAGCGCTACCTCGGGAGGCTCCGCGACCGCACCGTCCGGGTGCTGGAAATCGGCTGCGACGGCGGTGAGTCGCTGCGCATGTGGACGCACTACTTCCGCCGGGGGCAGTTGGTCCGCCTCGATGCCCGGGACAAATCGCTGAGCACGCCGGCGCGAGCGCACGCGGTGCACGGCGCCCAGGACGACGCCCGGTTCCTCAAGTCGCTCGCGGCGGACTTCGGCCCCTTCGACGTCGTCATCGACGACGGCAGCCATCTGAACCAGCAGGTCATCACATCGTTCACCGCGTTGTTTCCGCACCTTCTGCCCGGCGGCGTCTACGTGATCGAAGACCTCGGTGCTTCGTATTGGCCCGGTTGGGACGGCAGCAGCACGGAGTTCGACTCACCCCGCACAACGGTCGGATTTGTCAAGACGCTGCTCGACGGCCTCCACCACCAGGAGCTTGTGCGGGACGCCGACTACGAGCCCACGCTCACCGAGCAGACGGTGTCGAGCGTCTGCATGCACCACAACATCGTATTCATCGAAAACGCGGCCAACACCGAGCGCGGTGCTCCGGCGTGGGTGACGAATGCGACGTCGGGGCTTTTTGTGTGATGGGAATATGAAGATGACGCAGACCTGTCCGATCCCGGAGTTCCCGTTCGTGCGGTCAAGTGCGCTGGACACCGACGAACTCGGGATCGAGCTGATGAGCAGCGCTCCGGTGGTGCGGGCGCGGCTGCGGGACGGCGCCGAGATCTGGGTTGCGCTGAGCAACCTGGCCGCGCGTCAGGTCGTGACCGACTCCCGGTTCAGCAGGCGGGCGGCGCTGGAGCCAGACACCCCCCGGATCGGCAACGCCATCCCGGACCTGTTGATTAGCATGGACGGCGAGGAGCACACGAAGGCCAGGCGACTGTTCGCCAAGGCGTTCACCCCTCGGATGGTGGAGCGGATGCGCCCATGGATCGAGGGCCTCGTCAGTGATCTCCTCGACGAGATCGTCCGCAAGGGACCGCCGCTCGACCTTGTCGAGCACCTCACCGCTCCCCTACCGGTGACGGTGATCTGCCAACTCCTCGGAGTGCCGTACGCCGACCGCGGCCAATTCATGGACTGGACCGACCGGATGCTCGGAGACACCGGGTTTACCCCGCAGGAGATCGATGACGGCATCGACAACCTGCAACGATACGTGCGGCGGCTCGTCGAACTGAAGCGCCGTGAACCCGCGGAGGATCTCACGACCGAACTCATCGGCGTAACCGAGAGCGGTTACCGTCTGACCGAGGACCAATTGGTCAACAACCTTTTCCTCATGCTGGGCGCCGGACACGACACGACGCTCAAACAGTTGTCCAATTCGCTGCTGCTGCTGCTGTGGCGGCGAGAAGAATACGTCCGGCTCGCCGAGAACCCCGGCTTGATACCCAACGCCGTCGAGGAGCTGCTGCGCTACCTGCTGCTGGCTCCGACCGGCCTGCTGGTACGGGTCGCCATCGAAGACGTCGACCTAGCCGGCCAGCTGATTCGTGCCGGCGAGACCGTCGCCGTGCTGCAGCACGTTGCGAACCGCGATCCCCGCGTATTCGACTGCCCGAACGAGGTGGATCTCACCCGGCGCGACGCCAACAAGCACCTCTCGTTCGGTGCGGGTGCGCACTTCTGCCTTGGGGCTCCGCTGGCCCGGCTGGAACTGAGGACGGCGTTGTTCGAGTTGACCCAGCGTTTACCGGGACTTCGGCTGGCGGTGCCGCGGTCGGAGGTGCCGTGGAAGGAGGGCGGCCTGCAGCGCGGGCCGCGAACGCTGCCCGTCGAGTGGTGACCTGCTGAGCTGGTGTGAAAGGACGACGATGCGTGAGATCCCACTCTTCCCGTTCGTGTTGTCCGACGTGGACGAGGACGATCCGGTTGCCATGAAACTGCGCGACACCGCTCCGGTGGTGCGCGCCCGGACCGCGGACGGCACCGAGGTGTGGGTGGCGCTAACCTATGAGACCGCGCGACAGGCCGTGAGCGATCCGCGTTTGAGCAGGTCGGCCGCATTCGATCCGGGAGCGCCGCGGATCACCCCCGCCCAGTCGACTCCGGACATGCTCACGAGCATGGACGGGGACCAGCACGCACGGGTGCGGCGACAGCTTGCGAAGGCGTTCACGACGCGGTTGATGGAGGGGATCCGGCCCCGCATCGAGGAAGTGGTCGACGGGCTGCTCGACGAGATCACTCCCCCCGCAGACCTGCTCGTGCAACTCGCCATACCGTTGCCGATGAAGGTGATCTGTGACTTGTTCGGTGTGCCCGGGCACGATCGGGAGCGATTCCGCACCTGGGCCGAACGCATTCAGGCGACGACCTCGTTCACCGTCGCGGAAATCCTGGAATCCGTGGCCGCCCTCGAGCAGTATGGCGACGAGCTCATCGCGCTCAAGCGCGAACAGCCGGCCGACGACCTCGTCACGGAACTGGTTCGGATCTCGGATAACGGCGGCGAGCTCACGGAAAGCCAGATCGTCCAGAATCTCCTGCTCATCCTGGTCGCGGCGCACGATGCCACGCTCAAACAGCTGTCCATCTCGCTCATCGGCCTGCTCACCAGGCCGGACCAGTACGCATGGCTGTGCGCGCATCCGGAGGCGGTGCCCAACGCGGTCGAGGAGCTGATGCGCTTCCTGCTGCTCTCACCGACCGGCCTGCCCATCCGCATCGCGACAGAGGACGTCGACCTCGGTGGTGAACTGGTCCGCGAGGGCGAAGGAGTGGTCCCGATGCACCACGTCGCCAACCGCGATCCCGCCGTGTTCGAATGCCCAAACAAGCTGGACCTCACCCGCCGTAATGCCGTGAAGCACATGTCCTTCGGTGGCGGCCCCCACTACTGCATGGGGGCAGGGCTCGCACGAACAATCATGCAGGTCGTCTTCGGTGCGCTCACGCGGCGGTTCCCGACACTTCAACTGGCCGTCCCGCCAGAGGACCTGACGTGGCAGGAAAACGGCCTCATGCGCGCCCCCAAGGCCATTCCCGTCGAATGGTGACGGACCGATCGTCGGTATCGAGAACTCCCGGAGGTCAGCTATGAACAGTACGGACAAGGGCGTGTTCGACGGCGTTTTCGACAAGGTGGCGGGCGAATACGACACCGAAGGCGTCGTATTCTTCAGACCGCTCGCCCTGCGGTTGATCGAGCACCTCGGTGTCGAGCCGGGAATTCGTGTGCTCGACGTAGGATGCGGCCGAGGTGCCGTCACATTTCCACTTGCCCAGGCGGCCGGACCCGGTGGCTCGGTGATCGGCATCGACATCTCAGCGGCCATGGTCGACGCCATCCGCGCCGACGTGGCGTCCTCCGGCCTCGGCAACATCTCCGTGCTGCGCATGGACGGACAGAATCCCGACTTCGCGCACGGCGCTTTCGACGCCATCACCGGGAGCATGAGCATCGTCATGCTCCCGGACCTGCGCACCGCGCTCGGCAGCTACGTCAAGCTCCTGCGCCCGGGCGGACGGCTGGCATTCACCGCCCCGGACACCCGCAACGAGGCGGGCGCCTGGCACGCGGGCCCGGTCAACATCGGCAGACTCGCCGCCGAGATACCACGCGCCGTCATGGCCGCCCGCCCGATGCTCGCCAAGCTCATCGAAGGCAACCTGCTCGACCTGCCCAGCATCGCCGGGAAGCTCGAACAGGCCGGGTTCGTGGACGTGCAGGAGTATCGCGAGGAGGTGACGGCCGTCGCCGACACCCCCGGCGGTCTCATTCGCTGGACTCAACAGCACGGCATGCGAGCCGTGTGGGACGCGGTGCCCGAGCATCGAAGAGCTGCCATCGAACAAGACCTCATCGACGAGGCGACCAGGCACGCGGACGTCGAGGGACGGATCACCTTCGGTCTTCCGGTCGCCTACTTTCTAGCGCGTACCGCTGACCCTACCCGACGGGCCGCCCGCGACGAGATCAGCGGCTGACGTCCCGAACCGGTGGGTGGAAGGCAGGCCCGCTGCTGACGTGGTCACCGGCACGGTCATCCCAGCCGCACCGTTGCCGCCGCGACATGTCGGGTTGCGCCACCCGTCGACGGCCACCGCGGCGCAGACCGACGACGCAGACCGCCGCCGGGCCTGGTGGTGACCGGGAAACGGCGACCAGACGGCTCCACAGCGGCCGCGCCGACCGGGCGGCGCCACGCGCGCGTGGCCAGCCGCAGGGTACGCGGCAACCGCCGCGTGCTCCACCGCCGCGGGCGCGCCGCCAAGACCCGTCGTGTAGGAGATTGCGCAATTGTGGATTGATGTGCTGTGCTGGGTTCCCTTCCCCGTGAAAGCAGGTCCGTAGTGGCCGGCCCGACAGGCCAACCAGACAGGGCGAGTCACGCGCCCGTTGACCCGGTGGACCCCGGTGAGGCCGGCCGGGCGATTGTCGTGTGGCGATCCCGTCGCTGCTGACCTTCTTCGCCGCCAGGTATCTCCTGCTTCTGGCCGTGGCGGTGGGTCAGAGCATCATCGCGGCGGGCACCGTGTCGCCGCAGTGCGGTGACACCCGACTGGTCGTGGGGGCGGGTGTATTTACCCCGCCCGATCCGCTGCTGCGTGGAGGCGCGGGCGGCGATCATCAGCAGGGGCCCACCCCCGGGGTAGACATGGCGTCGTCACGGTGCGCGCCGGTGTTCAGGTGAGGTGTTCGCGGGCGCGCAGCAGGGCGCGGGCGACCTGGCCGTGTTGCTGGCGGTCGAGGGTGGCGAACAGCAACACCGGGGCACCGTGATGCTGGGCCCAGATCTGGTACGGGCGGCGCAGCACGGCTGCCGCCGCCGCGGGTAGCGCCGTGACCGCGGCGGTGGCGGCCACCGCCACCACGACCGC
>DATEJJ010000564.1:0-6601 GCA_035278125.1 Rugosimonospora sp. | reverse complement strand
TCCTCAGCGGGCGGCGCGCGTGGGCCACCGCGCTGGAGCCGTTGGGGGTACCGGGGCGGGCGCTGGGCCCGTCCGCCCGGGCGCTGCTCGACCGGCTCGTCGCGGTGTACCTGGACCGGCTGAACCCGGAGCTGGCCGAGGTCGAGGCGCGGCGGGTGGACCGGGACGGGCTGCACTTCGCCTGGGCCGGCCCGGCCGAGCCGGGGCAGGGGCACTACTACCGGGTCCAGGCGGACGATCTGCTGATCGAATACGACAACACGCAGAACGGCGCGAACCACGCGCACACCGTGCTCCGCCGCCCGGGCCGCGACTTCGGCGGCGACCCCCTCGCCGAGCACCTCGCCGCCGGCTGACGCCCGTCCCCGATAACGGCAGATCGGGACTCTTGAGGTCAGGGCATAGATGCGAATACTATTCGCCTCCACACCCCCACGGTTGAGGAGCCCGACCGATGCCGATTCCGTCCGGGCGCGGAGCCACCCGCGCCCTCCCCCACCTGGCCATGATCGCGGTACTGGCCGCCGCGATCGGGTTGGCCACCACCGGCGCGTCCGCCGCCACCAGTACCCAGTGGTTCGATGACACCGCCAGCGCCACGGTGACCGTCTCCGGCCAGCAGTTCGTCGACGGGCACGGCCGCACCGTCGTGCTGCGCGGCTTCAACGTCTCCGGCGAGGCCAAGCTGGCCGAGAACGGCGGGCTGCCGTTCGCCAGCGTGGCCGACGCGGACCGCTCCGCCGCCGCCATGCGCCAGCTCACCGGCGCCAACGTGATCCGCTTCCTGATCACCTGGGCCAACACCGAGCCGACCCCGGGCCAGCTGAACACCACGTACCTGCAGGCGGTCGTGAACCAGATGCGCCCGTTCCTCAGCCGTGGCTTCCAGGTGTTCCTCGACTTCCACGAGGACCTGTTCTCCCGGTACATCTTCAACAGCGGCAGCTGGTACACCGGCGACGGCGCGCCGCAGTGGGTGGTCGACGCGGGCGGCTACCCGACCGAGAGCTGCGGTATCTGCGTCAACTGGGGCCAGAACATCACCCAGAACGCCGCGGTGCAGGACGCCACGTACGACTTCTGGCACAACCGGGTGCTGCAGACCTCGATCGGCGCTGTGGCCGAGCAGGACGAGTTCCTGAGCCAGGCGCAGGGCAGCCTGGCCTACCTCCGGGCGCACCTCACCGACGCGGAGTTCGCCCAGGTGGTCGGCTTCGACCCGATCAACGAGCCGTACGCCGGGCGGTACGACAGCGGGCAGACGAGCCTCACCTGGGAGCGGGACATGCTGTGGCCGTTCTACCTGAAGTTCCGGGCGCGGATGGACGCCGCCGGCTGGACCGCCAAGCCCGCCTTCGTGGAGCCGAACCTGTTCTGGAACGCCAACCTGTCGTTCGAGCTGCAGACCGGTGGACTGTCCAATGTGGGCACGCTCGGCACCCGCTACGTGTTCAACACCCACTTCTACGACGAGGCCGCGCTGTCCGGCGTCTTCATGTGGGGCAAGGCCGCGGACGGCCAGTACGTCAGCAACTTCGGTACGATCCGGGACCGCGCCTCGACCCTGGGTACCGCCGCGATCGTCAGCGAGTACGGCAGCCCGGTGACCGGGTACACCTCGGACAAGACGCCGACCGTACTCAAGGCGATGTACCAGGCCCTCGACTCCTCCGTGTCCGGCGCCAACTGGTGGTCCTCGCCCGCCTCGTCGGGCACCATCCTGTCCGGTACCGAGTGGCACTGGGACATCTACAACGGCAACCACCACGAGGCCATGAACGGCAACACCTCGAAGATCCAGACCACCGGCGACGCCTGGAACGGCGAGGACTTCTCCACGGTACTGACCGACAGCTCAGGCGTGGTCACGCCGCGGCTGGACATCAAGGTACTTGACCGGGTGTACCCGAGCGCGCTGGCCGGTACCCCGGTGGCCTTCATGTACGAGGACCGCTCCCAGGACAGCGGCAGCACGCTGACCTGGAACCCGGTACCGTCCTCGCTGCCGAACCTGCAGTCGGTGGTGGGCAGCGGGCAGTACGCGGTACTGGCGTGGCGCTCCGGCGGCGACGGCGCTCCCACGGAGGTACACCTGCCGGCCACCTTCACCGCCGCGGGCACGACCGTGGTGTCGGACCTGGGTACCCTCACCGGGCTGCCGGCGTACACGGCGACGGGGCACACGGCGAACGCGGCGGTCGCGGTGACCGGGCTGCCGGGCAGTACCTCGGGGCAGCGGCTCATCCTCACCGCGCCGTCGACCGCGGGCGTGCTGCACTACGCGCTGATCACCAACGGCACGGCGGTGTCCGCCTCGGTGCTCGCCGCGGCGCAGACCGAACTCAAGCAGTGGGCGGCCAACTCCTTCTAGCCGTACAGGTCGAGCAGGTCCCGCGCGGCCTGGCGGAGCGCGGCGCGGACGTGGGGCGGGTCGAGCACCTCGACGCGGGTACCCAGGCCCAGCAGGGTACCCACCGCCTCACCCGTGCCGGCGAAAGCCAGCCGCAGCACCGGCCGCTCGCCGGCCGGCCCGCCACCCGGCCTGATCCGGGAGGCGAGCAGCCGGCGGGCCATGGCCAGCGCGGCCGGCTCGACTCCAATGTGGACGATGAGGTCGCGCCGCCGGTGCTCCACCGAGCCGCGCAGCTCCGTCCACAGTGTACCGAGGTCGAACCCGTCCGGTCTGGTGGCGGGTTCGTCCCGGACCGCGCAGGCGCGCACGCGCGACACCCGGAACAGCGCCGGCTCCCGGCCCGGGCCACCCTCGCGCGGCGGGGCCAGCGCCACGAGGTACCACACGCCCGCCTTGGCGACCAGGCCCAGCGGGTCCACGGTCACCGCGCGTACCCTCGCCTCGCTGTCCGCGTAGTCGAGGTCCACGCGGCGGCCGCGGGTGACCGCGTCGTGGATGGCGGGTAGCAGCGGCACCGGATCACCGGTGCGCAGCCACGGATCGACGTCCACCAGGATGCTGGTGCGGCCGTGCTCGATGCCGCCGCGCAGCGCCTGGCCGCCGGCGCCCATGATCTTCTCGATCGCGGTGTCCAGCGCGTCGCCCAGGCCGAGGTCCGCGGCGAGCCGGGGCTGCCCCACCACCAGGCTGGCCGCCTCGCTGCGGCTCAGCCCGGCCAGCCCGGCGCGGAAGCCGTCCAGCATCCGGATGCCGCCGCCCCGGCCGCGCTCCGTGTAGACGGGTACGCCCGCGGCGCCCAGCGCCTCGACGTCCCGCAGCACGGTGCGGACCGACACCTCCAGCCGCTGCGCCAGCGCCGGTGCGGGCAGCCGGCCGTGCGCCTGTAGCAACAGGATCAGCGAGAGCAGGCGGTCGGCGCGCACGCGCCCGATCGTACCGTTAGAACATGACACACCATGTCTGGTATCGGCCCGCACACTGGCCGCATGATCTCGACAGCCACGCACACCCGCGCCATGACTCCGCTCGGACCGTTCAGCCTGGCCAACCAGAACCGCTACTTCGGCGGCTGGCTCACGCCCGCCCACGACGGCGGGACCATCCTGATGGCCTTCCCGGTCGAGGGGTGGCAGCACTCCGCCGCCGTCGCGCTGCGGCAGGAGCCGGACGGCACCATCGCCGGCACCGTCGCCGGCCCCGGCGACCCCGACGCCGCCTGGCAGCAGGCGCTGACCGTGCTCTCGCTGGACGTGGACGGCACCGGTTACCCGGACATCGGCCGTACCGACCCGGTCATCGCCGCGCTGCAGCGCACGCACGCGTACCTGCGTCCGGTGCTGTTCCACTCCCCGTACGAGGCGGCGTGCGCGTTCGTCATCGCGCACCGGCTGAGCATGGCCCGGGGCCGCGCGATCCGGCAGCGGATGGCGGCCGGGTACGGCACGGCCCTGACTGTCGCCGGTACCGAGGTGCACGCGTTCCCGGCGCCGCGGCAACTGCTCCAGCTCGACGCGGTCCCCGGGCTCACCGGCGAGAAGGTGCAGCGGCTGCACGGCGTGGCCCGCGCCGCGCTGGACGGCACGCTCGATCGCGCGCACCTGCGCCGGTTGCCGCTCGCGCAGGCGCTGGCGCAGGCCCGCTCCCTGCGGGGTATCGGCGAGTTCTTCGCCGCGGGCATCGTGCTGCGCGGCGCCGGCGTGGTGGACGCGGTACCCGACGAGGACATCACCCGGGCCGGAATCCAGCGCCTGTACCGGTTGCCGGCGAGCAGCGGGCTCGACCGGATCACGGACGGGTGGCGCCCGTACCGGATGTGGTGTTCGGTGCTGACCCACGTGGACGAGCGCCGCCACCGCGCGGCGTCCTGATTGGGTACCGCGGGACCGGTGGTGCGGGCGGTGCGGCCGGGACCACGCGTACCGGCCAATCCGGACCCACCGGGCGCCTATGATCGTGACGACAAGCAAATCGGGGGACTTGCCATGTATGACCAGACCGTGGCCGTGGAAGAGTTGAGCTACCACGCCCAGATGATCGACAGCATTCTCGACTACGAGGTCGTCCGCCTCGATGAGGACGGTCTGGTGCGCAGCTGGCATCCAGGCGCCGAGCGGCTGACCGGGTACACCCGGGAGGAGGTGCTCGGCAAGCCGGTCACCATGTTCTACCCGCCCGAGGACGCCACCGCCGGTACCGCCGCGCGGGAGATGCGCGCCGCCGCGGACACCGGCCGGTACGAGGGCGAGGGGTGGCGGGTCCGCAAGGACGGCACGCGGTTCTGGGCCTCGATCCGGCTGACCCCGATCCGCGACCAGGCCGGCGTGCTCAAGGGGTACGTGAAGGTCGCGCAGGAGCTGACCATCCGGCGCGAGCGGGACATCGTGCTGCGCGGCATGGAGCAGATGGTCGACAGCATCACCGACTTCGAGGTGATCCGGCTGGACCGCGACGGCATGGTGCGGTCCTGGAACCCGGGTGCCGAACGGCTCACCGGGTACCCCGCGACCGAGGTGATCGGCCGGCACGTCTCGATGTTCTACCCGGACGAGGACGCCCGGGGCGGCATGGTGGAGCGGGAGATGGCCGCCGCGGTGCGGGCCGGCCGGATGGAGACCGAGGGCTGGCGGCTGCGCAAGGACGGCACCCGGTACTGGGTCAACGTGGTGCTCAGCCCGATCCGCGACGACGCGGGCGAACTCATCGGGTACGTCACGGTGGCCCGGGACCTGAGCGAGCGGCGCGAGCAGGAGCAGCTGGTACAGCGGCAGCGGGACGAGATCCTGGAACTGTCCACACCGGTCATCCAGGTCTGGGACAAGGTGCTCGTGCTGCCGCTGATCGGCACGCTGGACAGCATGCGCGCGTCCCGGCTCACCGAGAGCCTGCTGGACCGCATCTCCAGCGACCACGCCGAGGTGGTCATCCTGGACGTCAGCGGCGTACCCGCGATCGACAGCGGCGTGGCGCGGCACCTGCTCAAGACCGTCGAGGCGGCCCGCCTGATGGGTACCACGAGCGTGCTCAGCGGGGTCCGGCCGGAGATCGCACAGTCCATTGTGCACCTGGGCATCGACCTGCTCGGGCTGCGCAGCCGCACCACCCTCAAGGACGCGCTGCAACTGGCCCTGCGGATGGTCGGTGTGGAGGGTCTCGCCCTGGATCGGCAGGTGGGCGATGCGTGACGAGGTCCCCATCATGCGGATGGGGTCCGACGTCCTGGTGACCCTGCGCGGTGACCTGGACGACCGCACGGTCGAGGCGATCGAGGAGGAGGTCACCGAGGAGGTGGCCCGCAACTCGGCGCGCGGCACGCTGATCGACGTGAGTGGACTGTCCGTTGTGGACTCGTTTGTGGCGCGGGTACTCGCCCGGCTCGTCGCGATGGTGCGGCTGCTCGGCGCGGAGGCGATGGTGGTGGGCATCTCCCCGGCCGTCGCCATCACGCTGGTCGAGCTGGGCGTACCCTTCCGGCACGTGAACACCGCCCGCGACGCCGAGCAGGGTATGGCCCAGTTGCGGCGGCTGCGCGTGATCGAGGCGTCGGGCGATGACCGCCGCGATTGACGCGCCGGCCAGCGCCACCGCGGTCACCGTCAGCATCGACGGCGAGGCGGACCTGCTGCGGGTACGCTCCACGCTGCGCGCCTGCGCCCAGGGTGCGGGGCTCGGGCTCACCGCGACCACGAAGCTCGTCACCGCCGGCAGCGAACTGGCCCGCAACATCCTGCGGTACGCCACCGGCGGGGTGGGTACCGCGCAGGTCGAGCAGACCGGCGACCCGCCCGGGGTACGGGCGGTGTTCGTCGACTCGGGTCCGGGCATCGCCGACATCGAGCAGGCCATGACGGACGGCTTCAGCAGCGCGGGGAGCCTCGGTCTCGGGCTGCCCGGCAGCCGGCGCCTGGTGGACGAGTTCAGCATCGACTCGGAGCCCGGCCGGGGTACCCGGGTGGTGATCTGTCAATGGCTCCACTGACCACCGGCTCCCTGCGCCAGTCCACGCACCAGCGCTTCACGGTGACCGACACCGCCGACGTGGGCGCGGTACGGCGGGCCGTGGCCGGTCTGGCCCAGCGGCTGCACCCGGGCACCGAGTTCGCCGCCCGGGCCGGGCAGGCCGCCACCGAACTGGCCGGGAACCTGGTGCGGCACGCCGAGCCGGGCGGGTGGATCCTGGCCCGCCCGCTG
>DATEJJ010000563.1:0-2979 GCA_035278125.1 Rugosimonospora sp. | reverse complement strand
TGGCGGGAGTTCGCCAGTGCCGTCACCACCCTGCTGGAGGGGGCCGCGCCGTGGCCGACCACCCCCTGATCGACGGGTACCTCAGCCGGCTGGACGGGCAGCTGCCCGTCGATACCGTGGCGGAGTTGGCCGACGGGCTGGCCGAGACGTACGAGCGCCACCGCACCGAGGGTCTGGATCCGGACACCGCGGCGAGCGCCGCGATCGCCGAGTTCGGCGCGGCCGACGCGGTCCTGTCCGCGTTCGTCCGCCAGGCACCCGGCCGCCGCGCCGCCCTGCTGCTCCTCGCCCTGGGCCCGGCGGTGGGCGTGTGCTGGGTGTTCGCGCTCGTCACCGGCCACGCCTGGGACTGGCCGGTACCCGGCTGGCTGCGGCTCGCGTTCGGGCTGACCCTGCTCGCCGCGATCGTCGCGATCGCGCTCGCGGCCACCGCCCGCACCAGCTATCACCGCACCCGCGCCGGCGGCCCGGCCTGCCTGGCCATCATGCTGCTGGACGCGAGCGTGCTCACCACGGTCGCGTTCATCGCGCCGAGCGTCGGCTGGCCGCTCGCGCTCGCCATCCCGGCCAGCCTGGCCCGTATCGCGATGACCGCCCGCCTCCTGCCCCGCCTCTTCACGTAGCCCGCCGCGGTCGGCGCCGCGAGGGGACAAACCAGGGGACACTGTCGGACCCCGCCGGTAGCGTCCAGCCATGCCCGCGCTCACCTCCCGGCGCCGCCGCCTCCTCGTGGACACCCGGCCGCTGCGCGAATGCCCGCCGTTCCGGCGGCTGTGGATCGGCTCGGGACTGTCCGCGGTAGGCGGCCAGATGACCACGTTCGCGGTCGCGCTGCAACTGTTCACCCTCACCCACTCACCGGTTGCGGTCGGCGCCGCCGGGCTCTGTGCGGGGGTACCGGCGATCGTGTTCGGCCTGATCGGCGGCTCAGTCGCGGACGCGCTCGACCGGCGCCGGCTGGTGCTCGCCACCAGCACCGGGCTCGCCGCGGTCTCGGCCGTGCTGACGATGCAGGCATACGCCGGCAACCGCCGCACCTGGCCGCTGTACCTGCTCGTCGCGGTCGGGTCGGTGCTGGTGTCGGTGGACCAGCCGGCGCGCCGCACGTTCCTGCCGGCGTTGCTGCCCACCGACCAGGTGGCCGCCGGTACGGCGCTGAACATGCTCACCTTCCACGGCAGCTGGATGGTCGGCCCGGCCCTGGCCGGCGTCGTCACCGGCGCCTGGGGGCTGCGCGCCTGCTACCTGATCGACACGCTGAGTTTCGGCGCCGCGCTCTACGGCGTGCTCCGGCTGCCCGCGATGGCCCCCGGCGGCGGCCCGTCCCGCCCGGACCTGCGGGCGGTGCTCGACGGCCTCCGCTTCGTCGCCGGCAGCCGGGTACTCGTCGGCGCGTTCCTGGCCGACATGAACGCGACGGTACTGGGCATGCCGATCGCCCTGTTCCCCGCGATCAACGCGGAGCGCTTCGGCGGCTCGCCGCGCACGCTGGGCCTGCTCGCCTCCGCCGTGGCCGTGGGCGGGGTCACCGGCTCGGTGCTGTCCGGGCCGCTGAGCCGGGTGGCCCGGCACGGGCGGACCATGCTCGCCGCCGGTGCCGTGTGGGGCCTGGCCCTGGCCGGATTCGGCCTGGCACACCAGCTCTGGCTGGCCCTGTCGCTGCTCGCCGTGGCCGGCGCCGCGGACGTGTCGAGCGTCATCTCCCGCGGCACCATCGTGCAGGTGGTCACGCCCGACCGGTACCGCGGGCGGGTCAACGCGGTGGACTTCGTGGTCGGCGGTGCGGCACCGCAACTCGGCAACTTCCGTGCCGGCGCGGTCGGGTCACTGGCCACACCCACCGTCGCGGCGGTCAGCGGCGGCCTCGCCGTGGCAGCGGGAGCCGCGCTGATCTGGCTCGCGATCCCCGCGCTGACCCGGCACGACTCGCGCGCGGCGCCGCCGTGACGGCCGCCGGGTCAGAGCAGGATCGGCGTTTCGTGGACGTACTGCGGCGCGCGCTTCTCGCCCGGGTGCACGTCCACCAGGCGCAACAGGTAGGTGCCCTTCGCCGGTGCCTTGATCTGGTACGCCAGTGGCTGGTTCGGGATGAGCTGCCCGCTCGACGCATCGTAGTTCGGGGCGTTCGCCGGACCCACCTCGGTACCGTCCGGCAGGCCGAGCCGGAAGTTCGCCACGCCCACGTAGTGCCCGCCCAGGTAGGTACCGACGTAGGTGAGGTCGAAGACGCAGTACAGCATCAGGTAGCCCTGCTTGGCCTGCCCGAACTGGTACGGCCAGCCGCCGCGTACCTCGCAGGTGTCGTATTTGAGGGACAGGTCGCGGAAGGTGAACGAGACCGGCTTGGCGAGCACCGCGCGCGGCTTGTAGTCCACCAGCGGCACCTTGT
Organism: Rugosimonospora sp.; assembly: GCA_035278125.1. Taxonomy (GTDB): domain Bacteria; phylum Actinomycetota; class Actinomycetes; order Mycobacteriales; family Micromonosporaceae; genus DATEJJ01. The sequence goes on along the minus strand of DATEJJ010000563.1, from coordinate 590 downwards.
CCCCGACGGGTACCACCGCCCGCGCCTCGTCGCCCCGGCCGATGGTGAACACGCCGCTGGCGAGGCTGCCGGTCAGGTTCGGCAGGTTGAACCTGTACGTGACGTCCGCCTTCGTACCCGCCTGCACCGAGGTCGCTTTGTCCACAATGGACGTACCCTGGAGGTCGCCGTCCTGGAACGCGATGGGTACGTCCGCGTCGGCGGGATCGGTGCCGATGTTCTCCACGAGCACGTCGGCGGTGAGCTGGTAGCTGTTCTGGGAGGCGTCGTAGGCGACCGTCCTGAAGGTCAGCTTCAACAGGGCGTACCACGCGGACTTGTTGACTTCGGCGGTCTGCTTGCGGCCACCGGCCGTGATCGACACGCCGCTGCCCGGGTTCACGCCGCCCTGGCTGCCGTGATTCGTGCTCCCGCTGGTGCGGCTGCCGTTGGCGTTGTTACCGGAGGAGGCGCTGCTCGCGAGCGACTGGAAGACCTTGAAGCCGCCGAGGCTGCACGCCAGCAGCACGACGACCGCGGCACCGGCGAACACGGCCGCGCGCCACCCCGCCCCGCGCCGCTCGGGCAGCGCGGGCACCAGCGGCACGCCC
>DATEJJ010000562.1:0-2794 GCA_035278125.1 Rugosimonospora sp. | reverse complement strand
CGAGCGCGGCGAGTACCGCGCCGAGCAGCAGGCAGCCGGCCCACCAGGCGGTGGCCGAGGGCGGCGGTACCCAGTCCAGGGTGCCGACCACCGCGAACTCGCGTACCCCGTCGCGCAGCGGTACCGACCAGTCCCGGATGTGGTGCGGGGTGCCCGGGTCGGCGGCGACGTCGGCCGGGCGCTCGGCGGCGGTCCAGTGGGTGCGCTGGTCGTGCCAGAGCACGGCGGGGGTACCGGAGAGCTTCTCCCAGGCGGGTGCCACCTCGGGTCCGGCGCTGGCGGGTGGCGCGATGCCCCCGGTGAGCGTCTCGTTCAGGTACGCGCTGGGTGAGTTCGCGTTCTGGTACACGCCGTCCGGCTGGACGCGCAGGTACGGTTCGCCGGCGTAGCCGAGCACCTCGATCGGGCGGCCGGTGTGGTTGACCAGTTCCAGCCGGGCACCGGCCTCGACGGTGCGTACGGTCAGGCCGGGCAGGGGCGGGCTGACCGCGATGACCGCGGTGCGGTAGTCGGTGGCGACCGGCGCGTCGGCACTGTGCGCGAACGCGGGATCGGGAACAGCGACAGCGGCCAGCACCCCGGCCCCCGCGGCGGCGAGCCAGGCGCGCACCGCCCGGCGTGGCCGCCGGTCAGGCCGCATTGACCGCCGAGCTGATCGCGTCGGCGGTCGCGTCGACCTGCCTGCCGTTCACCAGCACCGTGGGCGTGCCGTTGATGTTGGCGGCCGCGGCGGCGTCGGTGTTGTGCGCCATCCAGGAGACGTACCGCTGCGCGCGTACGCACTGGGCGAACGACGGGCTGGTCAGGCCGACCGAGGTGCCGATCTGTACCAGCCTGTCGTTGCTCAGCCCGGCGCTGCCCTCGGCCGGCTGCTGCGCGTACAACGCCCTGGTGTAGGCCGGGAACCTGCCGCCGTCGGCGGCGCAGGCGGCGGCGGAGCCGGCCCGGCTGGAGTATCCGGTCGGGCTCGTGTTCTGGTCCAGGATCGCGATCGGGCGGTACACGAGCCTGATCCTGCCATCGCTGACCAGTTGGTCCAGTGTGGACGCTGCCGACTGCTCGAAGTTCCGGCAGTTCGGGCAGAGGTAGTCGACGTACAGGTCGACCTCCACCCGGCCCGGGGACACCACGATGCCGGTGTGGTCGCCGGTGGCGTGCGCCGGTACCGCGTAGCTGGCGGGCTTCCGCACCTCGTACACGGACAGGCCGGCCAACCCGGCGGCGACCACGCACAGCACGGCCACGATCGAGATGACCAGCCGCCGGCGCCGGCGCTCCCTGGCCAGTTGCTCCCGGACGACCCGGTTGGCCTGCTTCTTCTTGGCACGGGAACTCACGTCAAACCTCCTCGTCGGGTCCGGGTAGCAGGACGGCGTCCAGCCCGAGGCGGGTGCGCGGGCGCCACACCAGGAAAGCGGCCACGGCCAGCAGCGCCACGTCGCGCGCGATGTCCCAGAGGTAGCTGGGGTGCGCCCCGGCGGGCAGTTGGCCGCCGGCGCTGAAGCAGCCGCAGTCGATGGACAGGCCGCGCGCCCATACCGACCCGATACCCACGATGTAGACGGCCAACAGCGCCGCGGCGATCCCGGCGGCGGCGCGCGTGGCCAGGCCCGCCAGCAGGAACAGGGCCAGCATCAGCTCCATGAAGGGCAGCGCGGCGCCGACGATCCTGGCCACCCCGAAGGGCATCATCTGGTACGCGTTGACCGCGCGCCCCGACGCCGCCAGGTCGGTCACCTTGGCCAGTCCCGCGGCGCAGAACACCCCGGCGAGCACCAGCCGGGCCAGCGTGCCCAGCCACGGCGCGAGTGTTACGGACCGGACGCGGCTCCCCTGCACCATCGTCACACCGGTTTAGTCGCCGCCACAGGCAGCGTGGTTCCCCGCTCACCCCGAATTTCGGCGAGACCCGCGGCACATCTTCACCCGGCGCGGGTGGGCTGAGTCGGAGCTCAGCTGGCCTGGGCGGCGGTCATCGCCTCGACCAGCTGGATGCGGGCGCGGGCGACCCGGGAGCGGATCGTGCCGACGGGTACCCCCTCGACCGCCGCGGCCTCGTCGTAGGACAGGCCGAGCACCTGGGTGAGGACGAAGGCGCAGCGCCGGTCCTCGGGCAGCCGGGTCAGCAGGTCCTGGGCGCCCACCAGCCCGGCGTGGTCGGGCGTGGTACCCCGGTCCGGCGTGGACGCCAGCGTGGCGGCCAGCCGGCGGCGGCGCTGGGCGGCCCGGATGTGGTCGGCGCAGGTACGCCGGGCGATGCCGAGCAGCCAGGTACGCGGGGAGGAGCGCCCCTCGAACTCGCTCAGTGCCCGGAATGCCCGCAGGTAAGTTTCCTGGGTGAGATCGTCCGCTGTGCCGGGGTCCACCAGACCCGCCACGAACCGCCAGACGTCGGCCTGCGTGGCCCGGACAAAGGCGGACGGGTCACGCAGCAACTCCGCTCCGTCCGGTGAGTCGGGTCCCGGGACTGGTGGAATCACGGTGAATGAGCGTACCCGGGAAATGTCAGGGGAACTTGAGAGCCGCCCCGAGCGACTATGTAGCCGTGACATGCGAGGAAGTGCGGTTCGCGATGTCGGCCAGCCTCGATGGCGAGGAGCCGGGACAGCCGGCCGGGGTGGTCGAGGCGCACCTGTCGGGGTGCGCGGCGTGTGCGGTGTGGCAGGAGGAGGCGCTGCGGCTCACCCGGATGGTGCGGGTGCAGGCGGCGCGGGTACCCGACCTGCATGAATCGATCATGGCGGCGGTGGCCGTGCAGGCCGACCGGCCGCAGCCGCGCGAACGCCGGGCCGCA
>DATEJJ010000561.1:0-9110 GCA_035278125.1 Rugosimonospora sp. | reverse complement strand
CTGCGGCGCCTCAACGGGGATGACCGTGCCGGCGGGCGGACCCGCCGCGGGCAGCGCCGGTGTCACGCCGTCAAACAACGGTTCCAGGTCATACCGCGCCGGTTCCGCCAGTGCCGCATCCTCGATCGTTATACGTCCATTGTAGACAGTACGGCGGGCCTGCGGCTGCTCGCCCACGTCCGCGCCGGCCGGCTGGGCGGCCGGTACCGCCGATGCGGCCACCTCGTGCGCGCCGACCAGTACGGCCGTGCGCCGGGTCGCCTCGTCCAGCCAGGCGACCATGTCGGCGGCGAGCATGCGCATCCGGCGCTGTACCGCGTCCGTCGCGGTGTCGAAGACGACGAGCAGGTGCTCGGCGTCGATCTGCCGTGCCCGTACCATCGTCGCGCCTACCCCGCCGATGGCCCGGCGTACCCACAGCCCGGCCGGGATCACCTCGACCACCGCATCCGGCGCGTACCAGTAGACGGCCGGCCGCACCTCCATCACGTCGTCCAGCGGCGCCCGGTAGCTGAGCAGCTCCGGCGGCTCGTCGCCGCGGCCGGGCCGGTACGCCACCTCTCGCGCCGGGCTGTTCCATCCCCAGGCACCGTCCGGGCGTACCGTGACCACCTGCGGGAACTCCGAGGAGGCCACCGGCAGCCCGGTGTAGCAGACGACCCGCTCGTCGAGGAAGTCCGCGAGCGCCTGACCGAGGCCCGGCGCCGGGGTGTTCACCGGCCCGTATCCGACGAAACGGGCGCGGGGCCGTACCGCCGCCGGCAGGTTGACCCAGAAGCGCGCCACGTCGTCCATGGTGATGGCGCGGGTACCTGGGCAGCCGAGCACCACGGTGAACACCTCGTGCTGGCACGGCAGGTTCTCCTGCAGCCGCTCGCGGTGCTGGCGCAACGGCTCGTCGTCGCCCACCGGGCGGATCCACACGCCGCCCAACACGGGCTCGGCGATGCCGCTCGCGCTGGTGGCCACCGGCCGGCTCACCTCCGACACATCCCAGGCCGGCCGAGGGAAGCGTTTGGAAATCCACTGTGGAGCGCACCCGGGCTGGCAGCGTACCCAACCGCTGCCCGGTCCGGAGTCGACGAACAGCGCGCCGTCCACGCCCGGGTGAATCATCCCGTCGGGTGCGACGACGGTGCGGTTGATGCGTTCGGCCAGCAGCTGCGCGGCCAGCGCCTTGGCTTCCCGGGACCGGTCGCCCAGGATGAGCCGCACGCCGCGACGGCGCCGGGGCAGTATCTCGGCCACCCGCCCCCACGCGGCCGGCGAGGAGCCCGGTGGCAGGTCCACGACGACCAGGTCGTGCTCGTTGTCCGGGGCCACCCGCAGCGCGATCTCCTGCGCCTGCTCGGTCATCGCCGCCGACCGGTGGATGACCACCGCGTTGCCGATCACCCGGCTGACCACGTCGACCCCGTCGTCCATCAGGGTGGTCACGGTTGCGTCACCCCCACCGCCGCGCGGCTGAGTTCCGGGCCGGTGCCCAGCGTGGCCAGCACGTCGGCGGGCATCGGCAGCGGCTCGACACCGCCGTAGCCAAGCGCGGTGATGGACTCGTCGTCGCGCAGCGGATACTTGATGCCCCGGTCGGTGATGAGGTACCGGTCGGGCTTCTGGCCGGTGCCTGTCGGCGCCGGTACCGACGCGACGTACATCGCGCTCGCCGGGGCCAGAACCACCCCGCGCCCCACCGGTGCTTCGTCGAACACGACCATCTCCTCCACCAGGCCGGTCCCTTGTGGACTGAGCCGGATGCAGGATCGGCCGGGCGACGGCTTCGACGACACCAGGTCGGGCAGGTGGTCCATAGTGGACGACGAGTGCGGCGCAGCCACGAGTTCGGCCGCGGTGACCGGTGTCGCGGCGCCGCCCCACTTCGCTTGCAGCAGCGCGAAGTCGGTCGGCCCCACCGGCGACACGCCGTCGGCGAGCACCACGTAGTCCTGTTTCGTACCGTTGGGGTTGGCCTGCACCAGCAGGTCACCCACATTGTGCGGGCGACCGGCCACCCGCGGCCCGGGTCGGCCGTATGACGCGATCGGCGCGGCGCCGATGCTGGGGCCGGTGAGCAGCACGCCCAGCCACGTCCACGGCGCCACCGGTGGCTGCCGCGCCGGCAGGCCCAGCGCGGGCGGTACCGTGGCGTCCTGGATCGGCAGCTTGCGGTCGTGCCAGATGAGGTACTGCCCGCCGGACGGGTCGGCGACCCACAGATACGTGCCGTCCGGTGCCGGCGCCGCCCGGCGCGCGTCCGGCGCGTCCAGCACCATGGTGCCGGCGACCGGGGTGAGGCACAGCAGGTACGCGCCGCGCACCAGTGACCCGGCGGGCGGCACCTCGTCGGGCGCGCGGGGGATGCCGAACGGTGCGCCGCGCGGCACGCCGGCGAGCGAGGCGCGGGACACTGAGACGATCCGCGCCGACGACGCGCCGAGCCACAGGTACGCCGACGCCTGGTTCAGGACGGGCCGCAACTGGCCGCCGAGGTACACGTACCGGTTGCCGGTCTCCTTCTCCAGCACCACCACGCCGGTCGCCTTCCAGCTGGTGTTGCCGCCCGGCTTGATCAGCCCGTACACCCAGAAGCCACCCGCGGCGAGCAGCCCCAGCACGAGACCCAGCACCAGGCCCAGCCGGCTGCGGTGCGCGGGCTGCTCCCCGTGCGCGGTGTCGCCGCGCAGCAGCGCCGAACTCATCCGACCCACCAGGGTCTGGTAGGCGTGCAGGTGGTCCTTCTGCGTCTGCATGTCAACCCGCCAGCCCGCGCGCCCAGGCGAACACGCCTAGCAGGTACATCATCAACGGCATCAGCGCCAGGGTGCCGAGCGTCTCCAGGACGTTGGCCAGATACCCCCAGATGGGCAGCAGGCGGCGGGTCTCCGGGCGCAGCGCGGCGAGCACCAGCAGGTAGCCGGCGAAGATGAGCCCGGTCAGCGTGAGCACCCGCCACAGGGAGGACAGCGGTCCGGTGACCGAATCGATGACCATTTCACCGCCGACCACGCCACCGGCTACCAGGAACAGCCGCTGCGGGATGCTGCGGAACTCGCGCGCCCGCAGCAGCAGCGAGGACGCGAGGAGGGCAGCGAAGACACAGGTCATCCAGTTCGGTGTCCGCAGCAGGTACCAGCATGCGCCAGCGACCAGTACCGCCGCGACGCCGGCCAGCACGGTCAGGTACGCCTCAGCGATGTCCACCCGGGTGACCACCTCCTCGGCGTGGTACGGCTCCACGTCGATCTGCAAATCCTCGGCGGTGCGCGGCAGTTGGGGTCCGCGCAGCCGGGCGGCTCGGGTGGCGACCAGCGGCGCGGCGATGAGCAGGTTGAGGCAGGCGATCCCGACCACCCCGGCGTCCTGCGCGGCCGTCATACCGGTGCCGAGGTAGAGCCCCATGGCGACGACCACTCCCAGCCCGATGCCACCGGCGATGCCGAGCGGTTCGATAGGCAGCCGTGGCGCGACCAGCCGCTGGAGTGCGAGGAGGGTGACCGCCGCCAAGAGGACGCCCGCGGCGCCGGCCATCAGCACGTCCGGGCCGGCGCCGAGCAGTATCGGCCCCGACCGGTGCGCGGTGAAGAGGCCGAACAGCCCAGCGTACCCGCAGCCGGCCAGGCCCAGCACCGCGGCCAGCGCCCGGTCGCCACGCCGGTAGCCGACCAGCGCCGCAGTGGCCATCATGCCACCGGTCAGCACCAGCGCGCCGACCGCACGCCAGGACGGCGTGGTGGCACGGCCCAGCACCACCGCGGTGGTGCCGAACGCGACCGCGGCCAGGCCGAGGAACGTGAGCCGGTTCACCGTGCGGTTCCACCGGTCCGGGCGGCGGCGTACGGCGGTGGCCATGCCGTCGGCGATGTCGTCGAAGTCCAGTTCGGGCAGGGGATCGCTGGCGGGCCGCAGGTGGAAGCGCTCGCCGTCGCGCCAGTCAAGGGTCTCCGGGGTACCGTCCGGGTCGAACGGCGCCTCGTCCAACCGTTGCAGGACCCAGGATCCTTCGTGGGCGTCCACCGGCAACAGGCGCCCGGCTACCGCCACGATGAGCGCGCCGACCGTGGTTACCGACGGCACCGCCAGGTCCACCCGCCCCTGCGGACCGTGGATGGTGACCCGGAGGGCCTCCGCCGCGCTGCTGCCGGTGATGGTCACGACCGGTCTCCGGTGAGTTGGGGTACCCGGGTGGGTACCAGGCCGGTCTGCATGAGCTGGATGCCGCGCCGCGTCACCAGTTGCGCCCGGCCGGGTAGCAGGGTGCGGGGCGTGGCCTCGCCGAGGAACTTGCCCTCCTCCTTGGGGTAGGAGAACAGCAACCCGGGGGTACCCAGCTCCCACAGCCGGCGCAGCACCGGGTCCATCAAGCCGCGCATCGCGTTGGCGCTGGTGCGCGCGACGATGAGGTGGAATCCAATGTGGACACCCTGGGCGAGGTAGGGCAGTAGCGGGTCTAACGCGGACGGCTGGCCGGCGCCGGCGGCGAGCAGTTCGTAGTCGTCCACCACCACGTAGAGCTGGGCACCCTCCCACCAGTCGCGCCGGCGCAGCCGTTCCGAGGAGATGTCGCTGCCGGGCAGCCGCGCATGCAGCGACACCGCCGCCTTGTTGGACAGGTCGCGCAGCATGTCGGTGCTGATCGCGTGGCCCACCAGGTACTCCTCGGGCACCGCGCCGTCCAGGTCGCGGCGGCTGTCCGCGATCAGCAGCTTCGCCTGGCCCGGCCGGTAGCCCTCGATGACACCCCGGATCACGAGCCGCAGCAGGTTACTCTTGCCGGTCTCCGAGTCGCCCAGCAGCATCAGGTGCGGCGTGGTGTTGAAGTCGTGCCACACCGGTGCCAGGCGGCGCTCGTCCAGGCCCAGGCAGACGCGCAGGTCGCCTTCTGCCGGCGGCAACTCGGTGGCGGGCAGCGCAGTGGGCAGCATGCGTACCCCCGGTGCCGGCTCGCCGGGCCAGAAGGTACGGATCTCCTCCACCACGGTACGGGTCGCGTCGGACAGGTCCTCGGTGCCGCCGCTGCCGTCCATGCGCGGCAGCGCGGCCAGGAAGTGGAAGCCGGAGGTGGTCAGCCCGCGGCCGGGCTGTGCCGGTACCGTGGCCGCCTTGCGGCCCTGTACCTCAGACTCCATCGGGTCGCCCAGGCGCAGCTCGAAGCGGGTGCCCATCACGTCGCGCAGCCATGGGCGGATCTCCGACCAGCGGCTGGAGGTGACCACCAGGTGGATGCCGAAGGACAGCCCGCGCGCGGCGAGTTCGATCAGCTTGGGCTCCAGGTCGCTGTAGTCCTGGCGGAAGGTGAACCAGCCGTCCACGACCAGGAACACGTCGCCGTACGGGTCGCGGAACCGGCCCGCCGCGCGCGCCTGCCGGTACGCCTGGATGGACTCGATGCCGTGCTGCGCGAACGTCGCCTCGCGGGTCTCCATGACCTGGATGACCTCCTCCAGCGTGCGCACCACGCGGTCGCGCTCCATGCGGGTACCCATCGAGCCGACGTGCGGCAGGCCGGTGACCGACATGATGCCGCTGCCGCCGAAGTCCAGGCCGTAGATCTGCACCTGCTCGGGGGTGTGCGTGACGGCGAGGGCGAGCAGCAGGGTACGCAGCAGCGTGGACTTCCCGGTCTGCGGTGCGCCCACGATGCCGATGTGCCCGTCGGAGCCGGACAGGTCCGCGACGAGCAGTTCCCGCGCCTGCTCGTACGGGCGGTCCACCACGCCCACCGGGATGCGCAGCCGGCCGCGCACCGCGGCGTCCTCCACCACCATGCCCAGCCGCGGGTTCGGCAGCAGGCTGGGCAGCAGCGCGTCCAGGCTGGGCGAGTCGGCCAGCGGTGGCAGCCACACCTGGCGTGCGGCTGGCCCGGCGCCGACCAACCGTCCGATGAGGACATCCGCGAGACTGGGCGCGCCCTCGGCCACGGGCTCCTCGGGCCGTTCCTCCGGCTCCGCCGAGAGGATCTGGTACCGGGTGGGATACGCGTGAGTGGCGAAGACGGTGATCTCCTCCGCCGCCCCCGGCGTATCCACTGTGGACGATATGCTCGCCATCGGCACGGGCGCGGAGACGTACGCCCCCTTGAAGCGGTTCAGCGTGCTGACGTCCACCTTGAGGTACCCGTTGCCCGGCGCCGGCGGCAGCTCGTACGCGTCGGTCACCCCGATGACGCTGCGCGACTCCATCGAGGAGAAGGTGCGCAGCGCGATGCGGTACGACAGGTGCCCTTCCACCCGGTGGATGCGCCCCTCGTCCAGCCGCTGCGAGGCGAGCAGCATGTGCACGCCCAGCGACCGGCCCAGCCGGCCGATGCTCACGAAGAGGTCCATGAACTCCGGCTTACTGCCCAGCAGTTCGCTGAACTCGTCGACGATGACGAGCAGCGTGGGCAGCGGCGGCAGTTCCGCACCGGTGCCGCCACCGGCCAGCCGCGCCTTCTCGTACTCGAAAAGGGAAGGGTAGCCGCTCTGCCGCAGGATCTCCTGCCGCCGCGTCATCTCGCCGTTGATGGAGTCCTGCATGCGGTCGACCAGGGTCAGCTCCTCGGCCAGGTTGGTGATCATCGCCGAGGTGTGCGGCAGCCTTTCCATGCCGTTGAACGTGGCGCCGCCCTTGAAGTCGACCAGGACAAGGTTGAGCACCTCGGAGGAGTGCGTGGCGGCCAGTGCGCACACCAGGGTGCGCAGCAGCTCGCTCTTGCCGGAGCCGGTGGCGCCGATGAGAATGCCGTGCGGGCCGTTGCCGCCCTGCGCGGACTCCTTCATGTCCAGCTCCACGACCTCGCCGTCGCCGCTTACCCCGATCGGCACCTGAAGCCGGGCCCGCTGCGGCGTTCTGCTGCGCCACAGCCCCGGTACGTCATAGGTGTGCACGTCGCGGATGCTCAGCAGCGTGGTCAGCTCGAAGTCGGACTCGAACGGCTGGTCCGCCACATCGACCGTGGCGCTGGTGCGCAGCGGGGCCAGGATGCGGGCCAGGTTCTCCAGCTGAAGCGCGGTCATCGCGTCGACCCTGGCGGTTGCGGTGGCGTCGCCGACCGGGTAGCTCACTTCGCCGCCCGCCACCGTCAGCCGCAGCACCTTGGTGCCGCCGGGGAAGGTACCGGTCGCGTCCAGCAGCACCACGTTGCGCAGCCCGGCACCGCGCAGCGGCGAGCCCTCCGCGATGTGCCCGAGATGCACGACCACCACCACGTACGGCTCCGCTACGCCGGCCAGCGCCGTCTTGTCGTGCTCGCCGCGGTCCAGCACCTCGGCACCGAGCAGCGCGAGCAGCTCGTCGTGGTCGGTGGCGAGCATCGGCATCGGACCGCTCGCGTCGCGCATGGTCGGGTGCGCGTTGTGCGGCAGCCACTTCACCCAGTCCCACTCGGGCTGGGCGGCCTCCGTCGTCAGCACCGCCACGCGCAGCTCGTCCGGCGCGTGGAACACGACGAGCTGGCCGACAATCGCGCGGGCCAGCGCCACCGCCGCGTTCGCCTCGCCAGCGAACTCCACGCTGGTGAAGCTGCGCAGCCCGACCGAGATGGGTATCCCGGATACCGTGCGGTAGGTCTCGCTGAACCGGCGCAGGGAGATGGCCGACAGCGGCTCCAGGTCCTCGATCGGCTTGGTGGACGGCGGCACCAGTTCCAGCGCCGCCTGCTGGCGACCCAGCCCGATGCGTACCCGCGCGAAGTCTTCGTGCCGGCCGCGCCGCTCCCAGAGCCGCGGGCCGCGGGCCACCGACCACAGCCAGCCAGGCGGCGGGTTGTTCCACGCCACCGCCTGGCGCTGCTCGTCAGCGGTACCGCGGGCGCGCTCGCGTATCTGCCCGATGTAGCGCAGGTAGTCGCGCCGCTCGGAGTTCAGCTTCCGCTTGCGGTCCATGCCCGGCTTCAGCAGCTGGTTCGTGCCCATAGACACCATGCCCAGGCCCATCGCACCCGCCATGATGTAGAGGAAGGCGCTGCCTGTGCCGGAGCCACCGGACCCGAAGAACACCAGCATCATGGCGATCGGTCCGACCACCATGGGTATGAACATCAGGACCGTGCTGAGGTCCCGCCCGGGCGGGTCGGGCATCAGCGGAGGCTCCTGCAACTCCTCCGAGCCGGCCGGCGTCTCTGGGCCGGCGGTGCGCGGTCCCCGCTTGACGGTGACTGTACGGGTCACTCGACCACCCCGGGCAGGTATGAACCGTTGCCCCAGGCCCGATTCTCCTGCCGCAGCAGGTCGAGCATCTGCCGCTGCGCCTCGTCCGCCTCCTCGTTCCCGGGCTGCGGCTGCGCCAGGTACCGGTCGAGGTCCTCGTCGCTGCCGCCGCACATGAGGGTGTCACTGCCACCGCTCCACAGCCGGCCGGCCACCGAGGCGCTGAACTCGACGCCGCGCCGCGATTCGGTCAGCATCGGTACGGTGCTGCGCGACGAGTGCTGCCTCGCCGTCGTGTCGCGCAGCGCGTAGTCGACGGCGTAGGAGCCCTCGTCCCCCTCGCGGCCGCGCCACGCTGCCAGGAAGAGCGCGTTGTCGCCCTCACCCCAGCCCTCCTCCCAGCTGGAGAAGTCGTCGTCGGAGCCGGCCAGCTCGACCACGGCCACCCGATCATCCGGCCCGTCCTCGTCTGCCGGCCCGTCCTGGTTCTGATCCTGGTCCTCGACGGGTGTGGTGGATGTGGGTACCGGCACCGGTAGCACCGGCACCGCGCGGTGCTGCTCGGGCCGTGCCGGTGGTTCGCCGACCGGGGCCGCCCAGTCCGTGTCGGCGGGCGCCGGTACCGCAGTGGCCGAGGCCATCAGGTCCGCAGTGGCCGGAGCCGGCTCCCGGTGGTTCTGCTGCGGATGCTGGTGCCGCTGCGGATCCGACCTTGCCGGTACCGGTGCCTCGGGTTCGTCCCACGGGTTTGCCGCGCCGAGCATTGTTCCGCCCAGCGCTGCCGGGTCAGGCTCGGTCGCGGCCGGCTCTAGCACCGCCGGCTCCGGCATAGGTGACGCTTGCGGCGCCATCTGCTCACCGGCGCCGGGTGCGGACGTACCGGCACCAGCACCCGATGCCACCGGTTCCACCGGCACCTGCGCACCAGGCCGGATCGCGCCGGGCAGCGGCACTACCGCCCCTCCGGCCACCGGGTCACCCAGTCCC
>DATEJJ010000560.1:0-3027 GCA_035278125.1 Rugosimonospora sp. | reverse complement strand
AGGCCAGCGGCGCGCCGCCGTCGACCGGGGTGCGCAGTTCGCGCCAGCCCGACGCGGCGACCGCGGCGTCGAGCTTCGCGGCCCGCTCCGCGTCGTCAAGCTCCCGGACCGTCTGCGGCGCGAGGGTGCCGACGACATGGGCGCCCGAGTCGCGCAGCGCGCGCTGCTCGTCCGAGAGGCGGACGTCCATCATCACCTCGCGTCGCGGGGACTGGAACGGTGCGGCCCAGTACATATGAATTCGACGTCAGTGTCAATAGTCGGATGGCAGAGCCGGATGCGCCGGCGGGGACGCTATGCTGCCGGTGGCCAGGTGTGGGGTGACAGGAGTGCGCATGGACGCGGAGCCGCGGTCGGCCAAGGGTCGCCGGACCCGCGCCCGCCTGCTGGAGGCGGGCAAGGTCGTGTTCGAGCGCGACGGCTTCCTCCAGGCCCGGATCACCGACATCGCCGCCGAGGCCGGCGTCTCGCACGGCTCGTACTACCACTACTTCGACAGCAAGGAGTCGCTGTTCCGGGAGATCGCCGAGGAGGTCGAGGTGCGCCTGGTGTCGATGGACGACATCGCGCACGACCTGGCGCCGGACGCGGGGCCGATCGAGCGGATCCGCGCGGCGAACCGCTCGTACCTGTCGGCGTACCGCAAGGAGGCCCGCATCATGCGGGTGATCGAGGAGGTCAGCCGGTACAACGAGGACGTGCGGGTCGCCCGGTCCAAGCGGGACGACTACCTGGCCGCGCGGCTGGAGTCGTCCATCGCCCGGCTCCAGTCCGAGGGGCTGGCCGACCCGCGGGTGGACAAGCGGTACGCGGCGATGGCGCTGGGCGGGATGGTCGCCAAGTTCGCCGAGATGATGTTCCTCGGCGGCGCGAAGGTGGACCTGCACGCCGCGGTGGACCAGCTCACCCTGCTGTGGGCCAACGCGCTCGGCATCCAGGAGGGGCGCGGGCGGCGTACCCGCGCGAAGCGTTGACACTGCCCGTACTCGCTCCTATTGTGACGTCGACGTCAATTCCATGGGAGTGGCCCGATGGCGCAACCACCGATCGCCGACGTGATCGAGATCGAACAGCTGCTGGCGAAGTACGCCGTGGCCATGACCCGCGACGACGTGGCGACCGTTGTCGCCGAGGTGTTCACGCCGGACGGCAGCTACAGCGCGTTCGGCTCGACGTACGCGCTGCCGGACTTCCCCGCGCTCGTGGCGGCGGCGCCCAAGGGGCTCTTCCTGACCGGTACGCCACAGCTCGAACTCGACGGTGACACCGGCACCGGGTACCAGCCGCTGCTGTTCGTGGACCAGACCGACCACAGCATGCGGATGGGCTGGTACACGGACGCCTACGTGCGCACGGGGCGGGGCTGGCGGCTGGCCACCCGGTCCATGACGTTCCTGCGCCGCAGCGGCGCGCAGGACGCGGGCCGGCCGCACGACCCGCTGCGCCCGGAGCCCACGGCGGCCGGGTGACCCGGCGGTGCTGCTCGACGCCTTCCGCTCGGCGGTGGACGGCTGGCTCGACGCCCACGGCGGCGAACTCGCGCCCGGCTACCCGGGTGCGGGCACGCTGGACCAGCGGATGGCGCAGATCGCCAAGGTGCGGCGGCTCGCGTACGACGCCGGCTGGGCCCGCTGGGGCTGGCCCGAACAGGTGGGCGGGCTGGGCGGTTCGACCCTGCTGCGCGCGTACCTGAGCGAGGCGGTGACCGCGCGGGACCTGGTGGAGCCGGGGCTCTACTCGATGCCCGAGGTGCTCGGCCCGTCCGTCATCAGGTTCGCTCCACCCGAACTCACGGCACGCCTGCTGCCCCCGCTGCTGCGCGGTGACGAGGTCTGGTGCCAGGGCTTCTCCGAACCGGGTACCGGCAGCAACCTGGCGTCGCTGCGCTGCCGCGCCGAGCGTACCGCCGGGGGTTGGCGGGTCACCGGCCAGAAGGTCTGGACCAGCCTGTCCCAGTACGCGCAGCGGTGCGTGCTGCTGACCCGTACCGGCACCGTCGAGTCGGCGCACAAGGGCATCACCGCGCTGTTCGTCGACATGGACTCACCCGGCATCACCGTCCGTCCTATCCGGACGATGGACGGCGAGCAGGAGTTCGCCGAGGTGTTCTTCGACGGCGTGTCCGTCCCCTTTGGACGGACGCTGGGCGCCGAGGGCGACGGCTGGGCGTTCGCGATGGACCTGCTCCCGTACGAGCGCAGCACCGCCCTCTGGCAGCGGGCCGCGTACCTGTACCGGCGGCTGCGGGACCTCGTCGCGGCGGCCGGGCCGGGCGCGATCGACCCGGGGCGGCTGGGCGAGGTGACCCAGCTGGTACACGCCTTCCGGGCCCGGTCCCGGCGCACCCAGCACCGCCTGGCCGCCGGCGCGGACCTGGGCGCCGAGACGTCGATCGACAAGGTGCTGCTGGCCAGCGCGGAGCAGGCCGTGTTCGACCTCGCCGCCGAGGCGCTACCGGCCGAGATCACGATGGGCGAGGACCCGCAGAGCGAGCGCTGGCGCGGGGAGTTCATCTACTCGGGTGCCGCGACCATCTACGGCGGCACCGCGGAGACGCAGCGCAACATCATCGCCAGGCGCCTGCTCGACCTGGGGAACGACCGGTGATCGACGGCGGCGACCTCGCGCTGTTCCGGGAGACCCTGCGCCGGGCCACCGCGCGGCACACGTCGACGGCGCTGGACGCGGCGCTGGCGGACCTAGGGTGGCCCGACGCTCTCGCCGCCGACCCGCACGCCGCGGTGTCCCTGCTGTTCGAGTTACAGGGCGCGGCGAACGCCACCTCCACGGCGCTGCACCGGGTTCTCGCCGCCGCACTGGGGCACCCGGAGGCGGTCGTGGTGCTGCCGGCGCTCGGCCGCCGGGACGCACCCGGCACGCTCGACGGCAACCGCCTCGACGTCCACGGCCTCGCCCTCGCCGCCAATCCGCCCGACGTTCGCGGCCCAGAACTCGCCGCCAACCCACCCGAGGCGCGCGGCCTCGCAGGCGATGGCGACGCCTACCGGCTCGCACCCGCCGGTGCGC
>DATEJJ010000559.1:0-3585 GCA_035278125.1 Rugosimonospora sp. | reverse complement strand
CATTCAACGCGCTAATCGTTCATCAGATGCGAGAGGCTAGCCGACTATGATCACGACCAGCAACTCCGGCACGGGAATCGAGCGATACCGACGCCCTGGTGGGCCGAGAATCGTGCATCAGACGAAATTCCGCGCGGAAGTGGCGGTCGTCGGCTCGCGCTCCGCCACCGCGTACGGCAGCCACGTGGCCACCGAACTCGGCTACGGACTCGCCAGCCGCGGCTGGACCGTGGTCTCCGGTGGCGCGTACGGCATCGATGCCGCGGCCCATCGCGGGGCACTGTCCGCCGGCGGAGTGACCGCCGCCGTGCTCGCCTGCGGCGTGGACCGACCGTACCCGGCCGGGCACGCCAGCCTGTTCGAGCGGATCGCCGAACAGGGCCTGCTGATCAGCGAGTGGCCGCCCGGCGCCGACCCTCACCGCTATCGGTTCCTGGTGCGGAATCGCGTAATTGCGGGCCTGACCCGTGGCACCGTCATGGTGGAGGCCAACGCGCGCAGCGGCGCCCGGCAGACTCTGGGCCGGGCCGCCGCGCTCCGCCGCCCGGCGATGGTGGTACCCGGCCCGGTCACGTCCGCCATGTCGGTCGGGTGCCACCAGGCGATCCGGGCCGGCGGGCGGCTCGTCACCAGCTACGAGGAGGTACTGGAGGAGGTGGGCCGGATCGGCGACGACCTCGCTCCGGTCGCCCGTGGTCCACGGGACGCGCGAGACGGCCTGGGCATGGAGCTGGCCCGGGTGCTGGACGCGGTACCGCTGCGCCGCACGGCGGATCCGGGCCAGATCGCCGCATCGGCCGGGGTACCGCTGCGCGAGGCGCTGCGTGCGCTGCCACAGTTGCAGGTGGCCGGCTTCGTGGTGGAGCGCGACGGCGGCTGGACGCTGGCGCCACCCGCCCAGCCGCAGGCCGGGACCGGGTAACCGGCGCGGCGGCTTGACGGCGGCCGTCGCATGTGGAGCGTGGGGGGCATGAGCCGAGTGCGGCGCGCCGACACCTACGCCGCCCTGCCCGAGCCGATGCGCACCGCCGTGGACGGCTTCGCCCGGCACCTCGCGAGCGAGCGCAACCGCTCGGCCCATACCGTGCGCGCGTACACCGGGGACGTGGTCTCGCTCCTCGACCACGCGGTCCGGATGGGGTACACCGGGCCCGCCGGGCTGGACCTGACCGTACTGCGGAGCTGGCTCGCCCGGCTGCGTACCACCGGCGCCGCGCGTACCTCGCTGGCCCGGCACGCCGCCGCCGCGCGTACCTTCACCACCTGGGCGCACTGGACTGGGCTGCTCGCCAGCGACCCGGGTACCCGGCTGGCCAGTCCCCGTGCCCACCGCGAGCTGCCGGCGGTGCTGCACGCCGACCAGGCGGCGGACCTGGTGACCGCCCCGTCCGGCGAGGAGCCGGTACCCCTGCGCGACCGGCTCCTGCTGGAGCTGCTGTACGCGACCGGGATCCGGGTCGCGGAGCTGTGCGGGCTGGATCTGTCCGATGTGGACCGGGGTCGCCGGGTGGTACGCGTCTTCGGCAAGGGCGCGAAGGAGCGCACCGTCCCCTATGGACTCCCGGCGGAGCGGGCGCTCGACGCGTGGCTGACGTACGGGCGCCCGCACCTGGCCGGCCCCCGCAGCGGTACCGCACTGCTGCTCGGCGCGCGTGGCGGGCGCCTGCAGGAGGCGGTGGCCCGGCAGGTGGTGGGCCGGTACGCCCGCGAGACCGGGCTGCCGCACACGTCCCCGCACGGGCTGCGCCACTCCGCGGCCACGCACCTGCTGGAGGGGGGCGCGGACCTGCGTTCCGTGCAAGAGTTACTGGGCCACGCCGCGCTGTCCAGCACGCAGATCTACACGCACGTGTCGATCGAACGGCTGCGGGGCGCGTACCGCCAGGCCCATCCGCGGGCCGGTAGCCCCGACGGGAGGACACCGTGACGCCTGCCCCGCCACCGGAGCCGCTGCCCGGGGCACGCCTGCTGTTCCCGCTCGACCCCGCGGTCGCGTACCTGAACCACGGACTGGTCGGCGTGGCACCGGTCGCCGTGCTGCGCGCCCAGCAGCGGCTGCGGGACGAGATGGAGGCGAACCCGGCGCGGTTCTTCGCGCGCGGGCTGCGCGAGCGGGTACGCCACGCGCGCCAGCACCTCGCCGCCGCGCTCGGCGCCGACCCGGACCGCAGCGCGCTGGTCACCAACACCACCACGGGTGTGGCCATCGTCCTCGCCTCGCTCCGACTGGGCGCGGGGGACGAGGTGCTCACCACGGACCACGGGCACCCGGGTATCGCCACCGCGGTACGCCGGGCCACCTCGACCGCGGGCGCCCGGCACGTGGTGGTACCCACGCCGCTCCACGCGGACGACGACGCGATCGTGCACGGGCTGCTGGACCGTATCCGCGCCGGGCGTACCCGCCTCGCGATCGTGGACATGATCGCCGCGCCGACCGCACGGTTGTTCCCGGTGGCCCGGGTCGCCAGCGCGCTGCGCCGGGTCGGGGTGCCGCTGCTCGTGGACGGCGCCCACGCTCCCGGTGCCCTCCCCCTGAACGTGGACGAGATCGGTGCCGACTTCTTCGCGGGGAACCTGCACAAGTGGGCGTACGCGCCCCGCGGCACGGCGATCCTGTCGGTGGCGGCGCAGTGGCAGCCGGAGATGCGCGCGCTGGTCGTGTCGATGGGTGACGCGGACGGCTTCCCCGGCAGCGTGGAGTTTGCCGGCACCCAGGACCACACCGGCCAGCTGGCCGCACCGACCGGCTGGTTCGTGCTGCGTACCCTCGGCCCGGAGCGGGTACGCGCGCACAACGCCGCCCTCGCCGCGTACGGGCAGCAGGTGGTCGGCGCGGCGCTCCGGCTCGACCCGGCCGACCTGCCCGACCCGGGCGGTCCGGTACCGATGCGCGTGGTACCGCTGCCCGTCCCCGAGGACACCGACCCGTACGGGCTGCGCGACCGGATCTCGGACGAACTCGGTACCGAGGTGGCGGTCAACCGCTGGCAGGACCGGCTGCTGCTGCGCCTGTCCGCGCAGGTCTACAACCGCCCGGAAGAGTACGAGCGCCTGGCCGCCGGACTGCCCGCGCTGCTGAAGTCCCGGTGACGGCGAAGAAGACCGGCGCCCGGATCGCCGGTGCGACCAGCGGGAGCAGCCGTACTCTCGCGTAGCCGAGCAGGGCGAGCGGGTCGAGGTACAGGCTGCCCCGGCGCAGCCCCCAGTGCAGGCAGGCGGCCACCGGGCAGCCGGGGTGGCCGGGGGGCAGCAGGCCGAGCCGCTGCCCGCCGGTGACCCGCTGCCCGGCCCGGACCAGCGGCGTGACCGGCTCATAGCTGGTGCGCAGCCCGTCGCTGTGGTCCACGCTCACCACGCCGACCCCGGCAACCCGGCCGGCGAAAGCGACCACACCGGCGCTGGCGGCCAGCACGGCCGCGCCTGGCATCGCAGCAAGGTCGACGCCCCGGTGCCCGGGCAGCCAGGGCTGCGGCGGCGGCTGGAACGGCCTGGTCACGTGCGGCGTGCCCGCCAGCGGCCACCGGTACCCGGATCGCGGCAACGGCGCTCCTGGCACCCCAACCGGTGCGCCCCGGACGACAG
>DATEJJ010000558.1:0-5034 GCA_035278125.1 Rugosimonospora sp. | reverse complement strand
GCCCTGGCCGCGTGCGCGCTGGCCACCGCGGCGCTGGCGCTGCCGGCCATCGCCGCGTCCCCGGCGGCGGCTGCCACCGCGGTCGCGATCACCGTCAATGCCACGGCCGGGTTCGGCGCGATCCCGACGAACGCGATCGGCCTGAACACGGCGGTGTACGACGGCAACATGAACGACGCGGCGATGCCGGGTCTGATCAAGGCGGCGGGTATCGACGCACTGCGCTACCCCGGCGGTTCGTACTCCGACATCTACAACTGGCAGACCAACGTCGCGCAGGGCGGCTACGACGCGCCGAACACCTCGTTCAGCGACTTCATGGGTACCGCGCAGGCGGTCGGCGCGAACCCCATCATCGCCGTGAACTACGGCACCGGTACGCCGGCGCTGGCCGCCGCGTGGGTGCAGAACGCGGACGTGACCAACCACTACGGCGTCACGTACTGGGAGGTGGGCAACGAGGTCTACGGCAACGGCACGTACGGCGCGAACTGGGAGGCCGACAGCCGCTGCACCAACGCCTCGGGCACGCCGGTCACCGTCGGCAGCGCGCCGTCCCAGACCTACAACTGCGGCCCCGGCGTGTACGCCGCCAACGTGCTGAGCTACATGTCGGCGATGAAGGCGGCCAGCCCGAACATCCACGTGTGCGCGGTGGTGACCACGCCCGGGTTCTGGCCGGACAACGTCACCAACGCGACCACGAGCCCGAAGCCGTGGAACCAGACCGTGCTGACCGCGCTCGGCGCCAGGACCGACTGCGTCATCGTGCACTACTACCCCGCCTACGGCAGCACGGACATCGCGGCGATGCTCGCCACGCCCAGCCAGATCGCCGGTATCGTCGCCAGCGTCCGGTCGCAGGTGCAGCAGTACGCGGGCGTGAACCCGGCGAGCGTACCGATCATCGTGACCGAGACCAACTCCACCATCGGCGTGGACACCCAGCCCGGTGCTCTGTTCGCCGCGGACATGTACATGACGTGGCTGGAGAACGGCGTCACCAACGTCGACTGGTGGGACCAGCACAACGGACCCGGTACCCCGGGCACGGTCAACGGGGCCCAGGACTACGGGGACTTCGGCCTGTTCTCCAGCGGCGGCAACGGCAGCGGCGTGACCGAGCCCCCGCTCGACACCCCGTTCGCGCCGTACTACGGCATCCAGCTGCTGTCCCGGCTCGGCTCGCCGGGCGACATGATGGTGAACTCCAGCTCCGGCAACGGGTTGGTGAAGGTACACGCCGTGCGGCGGGCCAACGGCAGTCTCAGCGTGCTCATCGCGAACGAGGACCCGGCGAACGCGTACACGACCAACCTGACGTACAACAACTTCACGCCGTCGGGCGGCCCGACCGTCTACACCTTCGCCAACAACGCGACCGGCATCACCTCGTCCACGCAGGGCTCGGCGACCGCGGTGACGGTGGCGCCGTACAGCCTGACTGTGCTGCAGATCCCGGGCAGTGGCGGTACCGCGGCGACCGCTCCGGGGCCACCCGGGCAGCCGGCCGTGGCGAACCTGGCGTCCAGCACGTCGAGCAACACGTCGGGTACCGCGACGCTCAGCTGGGCGGCGTCGACCGCGGGTACCTACCCGGTCGCGAACTACCAGGTGTACCAGCTCGGCGGCACCGGAAGTACGCTCGTCGCCAGCCAGACCGGCACCACGCTCAACCTCAGCGGCCTGTCCATCGGCGCCAGCTACAGCTACGACGTGGTCGCCACGGACACCCACGGCAACCCGTCACTGCCCTCCTCCCCCGCCACGTTCACCGTCCCGCCACCGGCCAACGCGTCGTGCGCCGTGCACTACGCGGTCACCAACAGCTGGCCGGGCGGCTTCGGCGGAGCCATCACCATCACCAACCGGGCGGCGACCGCGATCAACGGCTGGACGCTCACCTTCACCTGGCCGGCGGCGGGTGAGGCGGTACAGACCGGCTGGAACGGTACCTGGACCCAGTCGGGGCGCAGCGTCACGGTGACGAGCGTGAGCTGGAACGCCACCATCGCGGCCGGCGGCGGTACAGCCGGCCTCGGCTTCAACGGTACGGACACCGGCCCGAACCCCGCGCCGGCGGCCTTCTACCTCAACGACAACGTCTGCGCCAACAACTGACACCGGTCGTGGCGCGGCGCCCGGCGGGTACGCCCCGGGCACCGCGCCACCTTCACGGGGGTTGGTTAGGAAGTCAGCAGCGGGAGCACCGCCTGGGCGACGCCCCGGCTGGTGTTCCGGCCGGCGTAGTCCTGCGACTGAGCCTTGGCCGCGTTGGTGTCGCCGCGGATGATGACCTCGGCCTCGTCGCCGTTGTAGGCGGTGCAGTCCCAGGCGAAGATCTTGCCCGCACCCGGTTCGCCACCGGTGAGGTTGTCCCGCACGCACGGGGGCACCAGTGAGGAGATGAGCGAGTTCTCCCCGGATACCAGGACGGAGGTCAGACTCGCCGTGGTCAGCCCGGCCTTGGCGCGGGCCATCAACGCGATCGGGCCGACCGTGTTCATGGCGAAGCCGGCCTGGTCCACGGCCGCCGGGGTCGCCGTGACGGCGGGGATGAGGCTCTGCGCCAGGGTCACGCACGAGGTGGCGTCCAGCGCGAAGACCTGGAGGTTGTCCGGGGTGAACGCGTTGATGTCGGCGAAGTTGATGACCGCGCTCTCCGCACAGGCCCGCACCTGGGCCACCGCGACCAGGTCGATCTGGTTGATGATCGCGGTCTGCGCGCTCTGGATCGCCGCCTTGATCTGGTCGACGGCCTGCTGCAGGGTGAGGCCGCTGGACTTGAAGAACTGCTGGTACAGCGAGTAGACCTGCTTGACGACGGCGATGACGGTGCCCACGTCCGCCTGCGCCGGCTGCGCCGTGGCGGGCAAGGCCACGCCCACCGCCATCACTGCGGCGGTGCCGAGGCGCAACAGTCTGCGTTTCATTGGGCCCTCCCTCTCCCCCACGCGCCACCGGACCGGCAGCGGTGGTACCCGGGCCCGTACTCTGCCCCGCCGGTCATTGCGATACCTTTGGAGATCCTTAAATCGTCCTCTGTGGACACCGGGCGGGACCGGTCGAGCAGGGACACCAGGAGGGCGCCGTAGATCCGCTGGACATCGACGGCCGCCAAGCCGATCTGGTTGCCCAGCAGGTGCAGCAGCTCCGCCGCGACACCAGGGCCACCGCCCAGGTCGTGCAGGCACGCCACCCACCCGCCGAGCGGATCAGGCCCGCCGCGGTACCGGCGCCGCGGCCCGAGCGTCGCGGGACAGATCAACGGGATCGCGGTACCCGGCCGGTGGTCCCGGAGGACCAGCTGGGCCAGGCCGAGCGCGGAGCTGACCCGCAGCGCGGTCACGGCGGCGGCGGCCAGGTCGAAGCCGGTACGCAGGCGATCGCAGCGCTGAGGGGTCGCGGCGATCACGTCGAGGGCCAGCTGCGCGCACCGGCACGCGACCACGCGGTCCCGGGCCGACCGGCCCGCGGCGCCGTCCCCGGGGGAGCACATCTGGAGCCGGGTTCCCCATGACTCTCCGGCGGGTACGGGACGGGGCGGCAGCCGGGTCCGGTAACCCGCCGCGGCGTCGACCGCGGACACCAGCCCGGTCAGCCGGGCGACGAGGACGTTGGCATCGGTATCCAGCACGTGCAGCCGGATCGACCGTCCCGGGCAGCGCTCGTAGTACCAGCCGAGCAGCTGCGCGTCGTCGGCCATGCTGTTGAGCACCGGGCCGAGCAGCCGGGTCAGGAAATCGTCGGTGCGGCCGCGCCCGGGTACCGGGCACTCGACCCGCGTCCACCGCGATGGCTCGACCGCCGGCCTCATACCGGCGCCCGGCGCGCGCGGGTGGAACCTGTCCGTAACCTCACTTGGCCCCCCAAGATGACTCTCCAACGGGTACGACAGCGGTCCCAGTGTGGTTCGGTCGCGCTCGATCCACAGCAGGGGATTCCCTACACTGCGTGCACGGGCCTCTGCTATCTCGTATCCCGAAGGAGAGATACACCAATGAGAGCCATCTCCAAGGTCATTTCGTGCGACCCAGACATATAGTCAGATTATTCTTGCCCCCTTCAAGTTGTGGACACCGACCTCATAGAGTTGTATTGGTCATCGGGGGGCCGGTTCGGCTGTCCCGCGCGGTCATGGGCCACCAGTCCGGTACCGCGAGCGGCCGGATCGGTGCCGCACCCCGGCCGTACCGCGGCTCGGAGTCGTTGGTACAGGCTTGGTGCAGGGCAGGAACGGAACAGCCGCAACGCCGGAGGACGACCGCATGACTTCGGGACCGTCGCAGCGGCCGGGCGGCGATATCGCCCCCCTCGGCCGGGAACGCGAGCTGGAGCGGTGGGCGCGCGCGCTCGCGGCGTCCGCGACCGGGCTGCCCGCGCTGATCGAGGTGGTCGGCGCGCCGGGCATCGGGAAGAGCCGCCTGCTCCAGGAGTTCGCGCTGACGGCCCGCGCGAAAGGGATGAACGTCCTGGTCGGCAGCCAGTACCCGGCCGGGGCGCCGAACCCGCTGCCGGTGCGCTGGGCCGCCGAACCCGAGTACACCGGCATCGAGGAGCTGGACGCGCGATTACGCGAGACGCTGCGCGACGGGCGTACCGCGCTGGGCGGCCCGGTACTGCTGCTCGAAGACCTGCACCAGGCCGAGGCGGAGCTGCTGGCGCTGCTCGCGCGGCTGCTGTCGGTACCCCCGGATGGTCTTGTCGTGGCGGTGGCCTACCGGCCCCGCCAGGCCGACCAGGCGGTGGCCGCGGCGCTGAGCAGTGCCACCGGGCTGCGCCACGAGGTGCTGCACCTGCAGGGCCTCGTGACTGAGGACATCGCCCGGCTGCTGGGCATCGCCCCGGGACCCCTGGCCGATACGGTGGCCCGGCTGTCCGGCGGCAATCCGTTGTACGCCGGCGCGTACCGCACGATGGCGCGCAGCCACCGGCCGCCGGCCGGCGACGAGCTGCCGGACGAGCTGCCGGTCGATGTCGCGCGCGCCCTGCTCGTCGAGCTGTCCGGGCTGACCAGCGAGGAGCGGACGGTGG
>DATEJJ010000557.1:0-7595 GCA_035278125.1 Rugosimonospora sp. | reverse complement strand
CGGTGACCCGCCGGCTGATCGCCGACTTCGCCCGCCGCCGCCGGCACGAGCGGCCCGACCCGACCGCCTCGGCCGGGCTCACCCCGCGCGAGCTGGACGTGCTGCGGCTGGTCGCGCGCGGGCTGTCCAACGCCGAGATCGCCGCCGAGCTGGTGCTCGCCGAGCAGACGGTGAAGACGCACGTGGGCAACATGCTGTCCAAACTCGGGCTGCGGGACCGTACCCAGGCCGTGGTGTACGCGTACGAGAACGGGTTCGCTGGTTGATCTGATACTCAGGTATCGGTCCCGATCCGGCTCCGCAGCGTGAGGCGCATCCGGTCGCGGGATCCATAGCGTTGCATGCGTGAGAGCCATCCTCAGTGGAATCGTCCTCAGTGGACTGTTGTGGTCCGGCGTGGGCCAGGGGGTACCGGCGCCGGTGGTGCGGGACCTGTCGGCGGCGCGGTGGCGCGCCGCGGTCGCCGCCGTCGCGCCCGGCAGTCCGGTGCCCAGCGGGGTACCGGCGGTGCGCGACTTCTTCGCCCGGCTCACGCCGGCGCAGCGGCTCGCCCTGGCGCGTGCGGTACCGGACCTGGTGGGCAACCTGGACGGGGTACCGGTTGAGCTGCGGTACACCGTCAACGAGCAGGCCGACCCGGACAGCACGGGGGTGCCCGGCCGGCTGCTCGGCTACGACCCGCGGTCCGGGCACGCCATCGTGGTGTTCGGCGACCTGAGCACCGCGCGGCACATCGCCGTGCTGGTACCGGGGGTCGGCTGGCGGCTGGACAACCTGCTCGGGCCGGACGGCGAGGCGGGCAACCACCCGCTCGCCGCCGGTGCCGCGCTGTTCGACGAGGCGCGCCGGGTGTCACCCGGTACCCGCGTCGCCGTGGTGGTCTGGCTCGGGTACAGCCCGCCCGCCGGTATCGACCTGGACGCGGCCCGCTCCGAACGGGCCGTGGCCGGGGTACCGGCGCTGCGGGAGTTCGTCGCCGGGCTGCCGGCCGGCGCGGACGTGACCCTGCTCTGCCACAGCTACGGTGCGGTGCTCTGCGGCCGCGCCGCACCCGGCCTGCCCGTCGCCGATCTGGTCGCGCTCGCCGCGCCCGGGCTTGACGTGTCCACAGTGGAGCAACTGCATACCGCGGCCCGGGTGTGGGCCGCCCGCGTGGCCGACGACCCGATCCGGTTCGTGCCGCCGGTGCGGATCGACGGCTTCGGCCACGGCGCCGATCCGCTGGCGACCGGCGCGCGCACCTTCCTGACCGGTACCGCGCACGGGCACGACGGGTACTTCGCGCCCGGTACCGAGTCCCTGACCAACCTCGCCCGGATCACGCTGGGCCTGACCGGGGCGGTGACCCGTGACAATGCTGGCAACTCTTGAGGCGCGTACCCCGGCGACCCGGGACCGGGCGATCGACGGGCTGCGCGCGCTGGCCCTGCTGGGTGTCGTGATTGGACACTGGCTCGTCATGCCGCTGATCCCGGACGCCTCCGGTGCGCTGCACGTCTCCAGCCCGCTGCGCGCGCTGCCCGCCTTCGCACCGGTCAGCTGGATGCTCCAGATGCTCGGGCTGTTCTTCCTGGTCGGCGGGTACGTCGCGGCGCGCGGGTACCGGGGCGGGTACCGGCCTTGGCTGCGTACCCGGCTGCTACGGCTGGGTCGGCCGGTACTCGCGCTGGCCGTGGCACTGGCCGCCGGGCTGCCGCTGCTGTACCTGTGCGGGGTACCGGCCGGCACGCTGCGCACCACGCTGGTGCTGACCGTACAGCCGCTCTGGTTCCTCGGGGTGTACGCGGTGGTCACCGCGCTCACCCCGGTCATCGTCGCGCTGGTGCGCCGGTTCGGGGTGCTCGCCGCGGTACCGCCGGTGCTGGTGGTGGCCGCCGTGGACCTGCTGCGGTACGGGCCGTGGCAGCACGCGGTACCCGGCTGGGTGGGGCTGGTCAACGTGCTGCCCGGCTGGGCCTTCGGGTACGTGCTCGGGGTGGCGTGGGCGTACGGACGGCTGGGCCGGCGGGCCGCCGCGCTGCTGGCCGCCGGGGGCGGGGTACTGGCCCTGCTGCTGGTGGCGCGGTTCGGCTACCCGGTCAGCATGGTGGGCGTACCCGGGTCGGCGCGGACCAACTCGCACCCGCCCTCGCTGCTGGTGGTGGCGCTGGCCGCGGCCCAGTGCGGGCTGGCCGTGCTGCTGCGCGACCGGCTCGCCGCGCTGCTGCGCCGCCCCGCGTGGTGGGGCGCGGCGGTACTGGTGAACCTGGGCGCGCTGACGATCCTGTGCTGGCACCAGATAGCCGGGGTCCTGGTGGCGGGAGCCGCGCAGCTGGTCGCCCGGCACGCGGTGACCGGGCTGCACACCGTACCCGGTGGCCCGGTCTGGATCCTGGAGCGCCTGGCCTGGCTGCCCGCGTACCTCATCGTGCTGGCGGGCATCGTCGCCGCGGCCCGCCGCTTCGAAAAATGATCCTCGAGTCACGCCCTCAGCGGGCGCGGCGCTCGGGGTGGGCGCGGTTCCAGGCGCGCATCCGCTCCGGGTAGCCCACCTTGGCCGCCTCGTACAGCGGAACCGTGTGGCGGCGGGCGATCTGGTGTGCCGCGCGGGGGGAGCCGGTACGCCGCCGGATCCACTCGCCGTCGTGGGCGATGGCGACCACGGTCGTGTCGGTGGCCGTGGTCTCCGGTTCCAGGTACAGCTCCACCCCGCGCCGGCTGGTGATGAAGGCAGAGAGCGCCGCCAGGTCGTCCGCGTTCGCCTCGCGGTCCAGCTTGGTCGGGGTCCCCTCGGACGCCCGGGAATGCCGGGACAGCCACCTCATCGTCGTCAACTCCTCACTCCGCTGGCACCAGTGCATCACGCGGCGCTGAGAGGAACCTGCGAGGAGGATGTGAGGACCATGGAAGCCAGCTCCGGCTCGGGCACACCCTCGTGTACCACGCCCAGCCGCTGGGTGGTGCGGGTCAGCGCCACGTACAGGTCGCCCGCCCCGCGTGGCGACTCGCGCAGCATCCCGCCCGGGTCGGCGACCAGTACCGCGTCGAACTCCAAGCCCTTGGCCTGCCGCACGGTCAGCACGACCACCGCCCGGTCCAGATCCGCGCCCGCACCCACCGCCGCGTCGGGCGCCACCTGGCGTACCGCCTCGCCCAGCTCGGCCAGGCGGGACGGGGGTACCAGCACCGCCAGCCGCCCGTCGCCCAGTTGGGCCAGTTCGGCGGCGACCGCGTCGGCGAGCCGGCCGGGCAGTTCGTCCGGCCCGGCCGCGAGCCGCCACGGCGGTACCCCGGTCTCGCGTACCGAGCGGGGCGGCTGGCGCAGCGGGTCGATCCGGGACAGCACCCGGGCGGCCACCGCCATCACCTCCGCCGGGGTGCGGTAGTTGACGGTCAGCTCGGCCAGCCGCCACCGGTCCGCCACGTACGGCGCGAGCACCCGCTCCCACGAGTCGGCACCGGCCGGGTCGCCGGTCTGGGTCACGTCGCCCACGAGCGTCATGGAGCGGCTGGGGCAGCGCCGCATCAGCAGCCGCCACGCCATCGCCGACAGCTCCTGCGCCTCGTCCACGATGATGTGCCCGAACGCCCACTGCCGGTCGGTCGCGGCCCGCTGCGCGGCGGTCAGGTGCGCGCCGTCCTCGTGCCGTACCGCCAGCTCGTCCGCGGCGATCAGGTCGGTCGCGGTGAGGAACTCCGGGGCCTCCTCGTCGTCCATGGACCGGGAGCCGCCGAGCACCTCCAGCACGCCCTGCGCGTAC
This sequence comes from Rugosimonospora sp., assembly GCA_035278125.1. Lineage (GTDB taxonomy): Bacteria > Actinomycetota > Actinomycetes > Mycobacteriales > Micromonosporaceae > DATEJJ01. The sequence continues at coordinate 3,855 of DATEJJ010000557.1, read as the reverse complement.
TCGATGCGCTCGCGCTCCGCCCACGCGGCCCGGGCCCGCGCCATCCGGTCGTCCTCGCCCAGCAGTTCGGCCGCCTCGTCCAGCAGCGCCACGTCCTCGACCGTCCACCCGGGACCCTGCCGCAGCAGCGCCGCACGCTCCACTTCGGACAGTTGCGGCGCCGCGGCGGCCAGCCGCTCCGCGCTCGCGTACAGCTCGGTGAGCAGCCGTTGCGGGGTGATGACCGGCCACAGCTCGACCAGGGCCGCGTGGATCTCGGTCGAGGCGCGCAGCTCCCGGCGGATCTGCTCGATGTCGTCGTCGTCCAGCAGGGTGTCCGGATCCACGTCCGCGTTGAGGTACGGGTCGTCCGGGTCGATGTCGGGTGCGCCGATACTGAACACGTCGTCGCGCATCCGGTCGGCGAGCTGCCGGGCGAGCGCGTCGATCAGCTCGCGCTCGAAGACCTCGCGGGCGCGGTTGTGCGGCAGCGGAGCCCGGCGCGCGCGGTCCCGGGCCCGGGCGCACACCGCCGGCTCCAGCGTCACCGTGCCCCCGTCGAACGGGATGTCCCGCGGCTCGTCCGGTACCGCCTGGCGCTCGCGTACCGCCGCCGCGATCACCTCGGCCATGACCGCCCGGCCCTTGATCTCCGCGGCCAGGTCGGGCTCGTCCCGGGTGGCGCGTACGCCCGGGTACAGCTCGCCCAGGGTGGCCAGCAGCACGCTGGTCTCGCCCAGCGACGGCAGCACCCGCTCGATGTAGCGCAGGAAGGTGGGGTTCGGCCCGACGATCAGCACGCCCCGGGCGAGCAGCTGCTCCCGGCGGGTGTAGAGCAGGTACGCGGCGCGGTGCAGCGCCACCGCCGTCTTGCCGGTACCCGGCCCGCCCTGCACCACCAGTACCCCGTTCGGGTCGGCCCGGATGACCCGGTCCTGGTCCGCCTGGATGGTCTCGACGATGTCCTTCATCTGCCCGGTGCGGCTGGCGTTCACCGCGGCGAGCAGCACCGCCTCGCCGGCCAGCCCCGCGTGCGGGCCGGTGCCGGGCTGCGCCGAGGCCAGGTCGAGCACCTCGTCCTCCAGGTCGACCACGTGCCGGCCGTTGGTGCGCAGGTGCCGGCGCCGCCGTACCCCCTCCGGCGAGGCCGCGGTGGCCAGGTAGAACGGGCGCGCCGCATCCGCCCGCCAGTCCAGCAGCAGCGGCTCGTAGTCACCCGCCGTGTCGAAGATGCCGAGCCGGCCGATGTACCGGTGCTCGCCCGCGTGCATATCCAGCCGGCCGAAACACAGGCCATTCTCGACCGCGTCGAACTGTGCCACCTGGTCGGTGTACAGGGCCGCACGCGCCTCGCGTTCCCCGCGTGCCTGGTGCGTCCCACCCGCTTCCAGCAGCGCCCGGGCGCGCCGGTCCAGCGCGGTCCGGCGCAACCCGTCCAGCTGGGCGTACAGCATCGAAAGGTATTCCTGCTCGCGAACGATGTCGTCGCCTGGCAACCGTGGTCCCTTTCTGATACAATGCTGCTGCGACAATTACTTGTCGCTTCTTTTGTGTGCTGAATGCTCGGAGAGCAAAAATAGCGCGCACTTCTTTCCGCGGCAATCTACGCTGGCCGCGTGATCGCGTCGCCGTCCCCGATGATGCCCCGCTAGCCGGGGCTGGGAGCGACTGTCCGCTTGTCCGAGGCCCTGCGGGGCCTCTGGTGTGTGCGGCCCCGCCTGGATCCCCCCAGGAGGTTTCCGTGGAACCGCGCTGTCTCACCACGACCTATGTCACCACCACCATCCCGTACGTCAACGCCCGGCCGCACCTCGGCCACGCGCTGGAGTCGGTGCAGGCCGACGTGCTGGCCCGGCACTGGCGCCGGCGCGGCCACCCGGTGCGGCTACTCAGCGGTACCGACGACAACTCGCTGAAGAACGTGTTCGCCGCCCAGGCGGCGGGGGTACCCACGCAGGAGCTGGTGGACCGCAACGCGGCCGCGTTCGCGGCGCTGCGCGAGCCGCTCGGACTGTCCTATGACGACTTCATCCACACCAGTACCGACCTCCGGCACCGGATCGGCGTGGAGCGGCTCTGGCGCGCCTGCGCCGCCGCCGGCGACATCTACCGGCGCCGGTACACCGGGCTGTACTGCGTGGGCTGCGAGCAGTTCTACCCGCCGGCCGAGCTGCGCGACGGGCGCTGCCCCGAGCACGACACCGAGCCGCAGCAGGTGTCCGAGGAGAACTGGTTCTTCCGGCTGTCCCGGTACGCCGGCCCGCTGCGCGAGCTGATCGCCGGCGGCCGGCTGCGGATCGAGCCGCCGGCCCGGCGCAACGAGGTGCTCGCCTTCATCGACGCCGGGCTGGCCGACTTCAGCATCTCCCGGTCCCGGCAGCGCGCGCACGGCTGGGGGATACCCGTACCCGGCGACCCGGAGCAGGTCATCTACGTCTGGTGGGACGCGCTGGGCAACTACGTCACGGCGCTCGGGTACGGCACCGGGCACCCCGACTATCCACAGTGGTGGGTACACAGTGGACGGAAAGTGCACCTGGTGGGCAAGGGGGTGCTGCGGTTCCACGCGGTGTACTGGCCGGCCATGCTGCTGTCGGCGGGCGCGCCGGTACCGACGGATGTGCTGGTGCACGACTACCTGACGGTGAACGGGCGAAAGCTCAGCAAGTCGGGCGGGAACGCGGTGGACCCGCGGGACCTGGTCGACCGGTACGGGCCGGACGCGGTGCGCTGGTGGCTGCTGCGCGAGGTACCCCGGGTGGGCGACGCCGACTTCACCGAGGAGCGGCTGGTGGCCCGCGCCAACCAGGACCTCGCCAACGGGCTGGGCAACCTGGTGAACCGCGTGGTGAGCATGGTCCACCGGTACCTGGGCGGGCGCCCACCGGCCGCGCCGGAGACGCCGGACTGGGCGCGGGTCGGCGGCGCGGTCGACGCGGCGCTGGAGGTGGGCGACTTCCGCACCGCCGCCGGTGCCGTGGGGAGCATTGTCGACGCGGGCAACCGGTTCGTCGAGGAGGTGCGCCCGTGGCACCTGTCCGGGCCGGAGCGCGAGGCGGCCCTGGGTACGCTGCTGCGCGCCTGCACGCTGCTGGCGGAGGAGCTGGCGCCGTTCCTGCCGTACGCGGCCGGCCGGGTGGCCGCCCAGTGCCGCGCCCGGGACGGTGTCCTGCCGGCGGCCGAGCCGCTCTTCCGGCCCGTGGCGACGACGTAGGACCCCGCCCCTCATGGTGGACCGATGGCGGCGGTCAGGCAGGTCCAGGTCACCTTCGACTGCGCGGTACCTGAGCGCGTCGCGCGTTTCTGGTGCGAGGTGCTGGGGTACGTCGTACCGCCGCCACCGGCGGGGTTTGCCACCTGGGACGAATTCGGTCGCGCGCTGCCGCCCGAGCGTCAGGGTACGGCGTTCGCCTGCGTTGATCCCTCGGGAGTGGGCCCGCGACTCTTCTTCCAGCGCGTTCCCGAAGGCAAGGCGTCGTGATGCAGGACGTCGAGGGCAACGAGTTCTGTCTCGACTGAGTGGCCGCGCAGGCATGTCCCGTCGAAGGAGCGCACCACCATGATCCTCCCGAAGGTCCGGGACCCTCGCTTCATCACGCTCCGCCGCGGCGGGACCCTCACCGATACGGATCATCACCTCCTCGCGCTGTGGGCGGCGTCCTGCGCGGAGCACGTCCTTCACCTGTTCGAGTCGGTCCAGCCTCAGGACCCGCGACCACGGGACGCGATCGAGCACGCCCGCGCCTGGGTGCGCGGTGAGGTCACGATGATGCGGGCCCGCGCGGCCGGCGGCCACGCCATGGGCGCGGCCAGAGACCTGCGTGGGGCAGCCCGGCACGCCGCGTACGCCGCCGGCCAGGCGGGGGCCGTCGCGCA
>DATEJJ010000556.1:0-6038 GCA_035278125.1 Rugosimonospora sp. | reverse complement strand
CGCGGCCCGGCTGTTCCGGCTGCTCGGGCTGCACCCGGGGCCGGACGTGTCCGGGCCGGCCGCGGCCAGCCTGGCCGGCGTCCCCCCGGCCCGGGTCGGCGCGCTGCTGGACGAGCTGATCCGCGCGCACCTGCTCAGCGAGCACGTCTCCGGCCGGTACACCTTCCACGACCTGCTCCGGGCCTACGCCGCCGAGCAGGCGCACGCGCGGGACAGCGACGGGGAACGGCAGGCCGCGATCCGCCGGCTGCTCGACCACTACCTGCACACCGCGCACGCCGCCGCGCTGCTCCAGGAGCCGCCGCGCGATCCGCTGGCCCTGGCGCCGCCGTTCGACGGTGTGACACCCGAGCCACTCGCCGACGACGCGCAGGCGGCGGCCTGGTTCGCCGCCGAGCACCGGATCCTGGTGGCGTGCGTGCCGCTGGCCGCCGAGGCGGGCCTGGCCGCGCACGCCTGGCAGATCGCGTGGACCCTGATGACCTCGTTCTCCCGGCTCGGGCACTGGGACGACCTGGCCACCAGCCAGTCCATCGCCCTGGAGGCGGCCCGCCGCGCCGACGACCTGGCCGGGCAGGCGTACGCGCACCGCTTCCTGGGCCGGGTGCGCGCCCTGCTGGGCCGGCACGAGGAGGCGTACGGCCACCTGCGCCAGGCGCTGGAGCTGTTCCGCCGCCTGGACGACCCGGCCGCCCAGGCGGCGGTACACGTCGGTCTGGTACGCGAGTTCGAGCGGCAGCACCGCCCCGGCGAGGCGCTCGAACACGCGAAGCAGGCGCTGGAGTTGCAGCGCAGCGCCGGGTACCGCATCGGCGAGGCGATCGGCCTGAACAACGTGGGCTGGTGCTACGTCCAGCTCGGCGAGTACCGCGAGGCGCTGTCCTGGTCCGAGCAGGCGCTGGCGCTGCACCAGCAGATCGGGTACCGGCCCGGCGAGGCGTACACCTGGGACACGCTCGGCTACGCGTACCACCACCTGGGCCGGTACGCCGAGGCCACCTCCTGCTACACCCAGGCCCTGGCGCTGTACCGCCGGCTGGAGGACCGGTACGAGCAGGCGGAGACGCTCAGCCGGCTGGGCGACACGCAGGCCGCCGCGGGTGACCGCGGTGCGGCTCGGGAGTCCTGGCATCGCGCGCTCGCCATCCTCGACGAATTGCACCATCCGGACGCCGACGCGCTGCGGGGCAAGCTGCGCGGCCCGGCTACCCCGCTTGGAAGGCCGTCACCGTCACCAGATCGCACGACGGGAACGACGCCGGCACCGTGACGCCGCCGGTCTGGTCGGGCAGGCCGATCCGCAGCGTGGCGACGGCGGGGCACGGGCCGGTCGCGTTCGCGTCGGGCACGTAGTTGAGATAGAACACGGCATCCTGGGTCGTGGACACCGGCACCGGCCCCGGCGTGCACCCCAGGCAGTGGGTGCCGTCGCCGCCGAGAGCCGAGCCGACATTCAACAGCAGGCCGGTACCGGCGGCGTCCAGCAGCGCCACCGTCGGCTTGCCCAGGACCCAGCAGGTGGTACCCGAGGAGCCGGCCACCGCGATGGTCAGCGCGGTACCGCCGCCGAACGGCGCGGCGCCCAGTACCGCCGCGGACAGCGTCGACACGGTGCACTCCCCCGAGTCCCCGATGCTGGCGGCCGCGAGCCGCACGCCGGCCAGGGTCAGCCCGCCGACGGTCACCACGAGGCAGAGCACCCGCAGCAGGTACCGCGAACCCGCTCTGCGCATCCCCCGCATGGGTCACCGCCTCCTCGCCCGCCGCGCGCCTGGCGGCGGCTGCGTCCATTCTCGCCGGGCCGGCGACGGGACCGCTTGGCCCGCGCTGACCGCGATTCCCGTAGTGGCACGCGGGCTCCGCCCAGCCAGCGGCGGTTGCGCCCGCTCGCCGGGGTACCGCGTTTCCCGTAGCCGCAGGCGGATTCCCGTACCCGGGTCGCCGGGCCGCCCCGCCGTGGCCGGCACGCCGCGGGTACGGGATTGCGGGCACGGGTCGCCGGTACGGGGCGCGCCACCCCGCCCGCCGTGGCCTGCCACTCCGGCCCCACCCGGTACGGACAAGCGCGGTCAGCCGAGTACCAGTGCCCGTCACCGCGGGCTGGCGAGACTCGACACACGCCATCCACGGCGACAGCTTCGGAGAAAGGAGTTGGCAATGCGAGTACGCATCCCCGCCACCCGGGGGCTACGGCGGCTGGCAGTCGGCACCGGGATCGCCGCCGCGCTCGCGCTTCCGCTCGTGGCGATCGGCGCCCCGGCTCAGGCGGCTCCGGCGCGCACCGCCGCGTCCGTGTCCGCGCAGGGTTCCGGCGGCACGGTCACGTACACCAACAACAAGGCGGCGGGCGCCAGGTCCGCCGCCGTACCGAACAGCGCGGGCCCGATCTGCGGAACGGGCGCGTCGAGCGGGAACGTCACCACCTGCTTCACGGTCAGCGGCGCCGGCCTGTTCGTGAACTGGTTCGACGGCACCGCGACCGTCAACGACGTCACCCGTACCATCCAGGTCTGCATCCACGGCCCCAACGGGGCGGTCGGCTGCACGCCGTTCGTGAGCCGCTCGCCGGGCCAGACGCTGGAGCTGTTCCTGACCATCAACAACAACGTGCCGGCGGGCAGCTACTGCACGAACACCTGGCGGCTCAACACCGACGGGTCCCACACGCTGATCGGTCACGAATGCGCCACCGTTCATCCGTGAGCGCAGCGGTCCGCTGTGCCGTCTGGACCGACGCGCCACGAGCCGCAACCAACAACGGCGGCCACCGCGGAGGGAAGACGGCACACAGGGCGGACCGCGGAGCGAACCAGGGGAAGCCGTGAGCGACGCGGGGGCAGGGGTCCGGGCCGTCGGTCCGGACCCCTGATTCACGGCTCAGCGATATCCGGCGGCGGCGATGTTCGCCTGTACCGCGTTGTCGGTGGCGTCGGACGGGAAGCCGGAGACGACGGCACCCTCGTAGAAGGTGCCGATGCTCAGGTTGGTGTTGGTGGCGCAGCAGTCGCCGCCGCTACCCAGCACGATCGCACCCTGCTTGCGCATCGGGTTGTACCCGCCGGGCAGCGCGCCGTCCCACATCGTGGTCAGGCCGCCGGACTGGGCGTTGGCCCCCTTGATGGCGAACCGGGTGGTCCCGTTGTTCTTCGTCATCGCCGTGACGAACCTGTTGGTGAAGGCGCGCTGGTTCGGGTTCCAGGTGGTACTGCCACCGGGGAAGAGGCCGAACTCCAGGTCCGCCTGGACCCACGGGCCGGTACCGGTGCAGCCGCCGAACCAGCAGCTGGTGCTGAAGCTGATGGCGTCCATCGCGCCGGCGCCGTCGGCCTTGCGGTCCGTCTCGCTGTTGCCGTAGTCGAAGCAGCAGCCGCTGTTGACGTGGGTACCGCTGGTCACCATGTACACGCCCTGCGGCGCGCTGCCGGTCGGTACGCCGGTCAGGTGGCCGTCGCGCCAGTAGCTGTTGCGCTGGTTGATGAACAGCGAATACACCTTGCCGCCGCCTGCCGTCACCGACTCCGAGGTCGCGCTGGCCGGCACGTCCTGGCCACCCACCGGGCTACCCGATCCCTGGTACCACAGGTCGTTGCCGCGCCCCGACTGGTCGAACACGACGGTGATGACGCATGTCGTATTCGCGCAGAACGAGTCCTGCGCCGCCGCGTCGGCGTACCCACCCGCACCCAGCCCGATGTTCCGGGTCGTACTGTCCGACGCGCGCCGCACCTGGTACAGGCTCCCGCTGTACGCGGCGTACAGCGCGCGTGTGGTGCTGTGCGCTGCGACGCACGGGGTACCACCCGTGGCGTAGAGGTCACACGGCCGGCTGCCGGCGGGCGAGGGTGCGGGTGTGCTGGGCGGCGCGCTGACGGCACCGGTGCAGGTGGTGTCGTTGAGCGCGAAGCTGGCCGGTACCGGGTTGCCGCCGGCCGCGGAGGCGTTGAACCCGACACTGGCGCTGGCCCCCGTCGCGACGGCGCCGTTCCAGGACGCGTTGGTCACCATCACCTGCGCACCGGACTGCGTGTACGACCCGTTCCACAGCTGGGTGATCGCCTGCCCGGCCGCGAAGCTCCACGACAGGCGCCAACCGTTGACCGCGTCGCCCAGGTTGGTCACGGTCACGCTGGCACCGAAGCCGCCGGGCCACTGGCTCGTGACCGCGTACGTGACCTGGCATCCGGCGGTCGCGGCCGACGCGGCGTGGGTACCGGTGAGTCCGGCGCCGCCCAGCACGAGCGCGCCGGCGGCAGCGACCAGCGCCGACCGGCCCCGCGAAATACCTGTGTGTGGCAAGGCAATCTCCATCCTTCCGAAGCGGCCGGGCCGGGCTAGCGGTAGCCGGCGGCGACGAGGTTCGCCTGTACCGCGTTCTCGGTGGCGTCCGACGGGTAGCCGGAGGTCATGACGCCTTCGTAGAAGGTGCCGGCGGAGCCCTTGCTGTTGTCACCGCCGGTGCCCAGGATGATGGCGCCCTCCTTGTGCATCGGGTTGTAGCCCGCCACGTTGGGCCGCGCTCCACTGTAGAAGGTGGACAGTCCGCCGGACTGCGCGTTGCCGGCCCGGATCGACCAGAGGTTGGCCGTACCCTTCACGATGGCGGTCAGGTAGCGGAAGTTGACGGTCGGGTCGTTGGCGTTGAAGCCGGAGTTCACGCCGGAGAACAGGCCGTTCTCCAGGTCGGCCATGACCCACGGACCGTTGCCGGTACCGAAGCCCCAGACCTTGATGGTGCCGAAGTAGATGGCCTCCATGTGACCGTTGCCGGTGTCGTTGCTACTCGTCTCCGCGTTGCCGTAGTCGAAGCAGCAGCCGCCGTTGAAGTGGGTACCGTCGAAGATGGCGTACATCCCCTGCGGCTGGTCGCCGGTGGCGATGCCCGAGGTGCGGTTGTTGCGGTACCCGGTACCCGGTGCCACGAACACGCCGTACGCCTTGCTGCCGTTGACCGTGGTGGGTGCCGCGGTCGCGTTCGCGAGGTTGTCCGGCCCGCCGGCCGCCCCGCCCGCGGGCGCCTGGGTGAGGTTGTTCCCCCGGCCGGACTGGTCGTAGATGATGGTGATCAGGCAGGTGGTGTTGGCGCAGAACGAGTCCTGCGCGGCGGCGTTGGCGACCCCACCCACACTCAACACCCCGATGTCGCGGGTCGTGCTGTCCGACGCGCGCCGCACCTGGTACAGGCTCCCGCCGTACCCGGCGAACAGCGCCCGCGTCGTGCTGTGCGCGGCCACACACGGCGTACCACCCGCGGCGTAGATGTCACACGGCCCGTTGCCCGGCGGCGGCGGGCTGGACGGCGGCGCGGACGAGGGCGGCGCGGACGGGCCGGGTGAGCCGCTGACGCCACCGGTACACGTGGTGCCGTTGAGCGCGAAACCGGCTGGTACCGGGTTGCTGCCCGTCCAGGCACCGTTGAACCCGAAGCTGGCGCTGGCACCCGTCGCGATCGCACCGTTCCAGGACGCGTTGGTCACCGTCACCTGCGCCCCGGACTGGGTGACCGACCCGTTCCACAGCTGGGTGATCGTCTGCCCCGCCGGGAAACTCCACGTCAACTGCCACCCGCTGACGGCGTCACCCAGGTTGGTCACGGTCACATTGGTACCGAACCCGCCGGGCCACTGGTTCGTGATCGCATAGGTGACCTGACACCCGGCGGCCGCCGCCGAAGCCAGGTTGGTCCCGGCCGCGCCGGCACCGGCCACGACCAGCGCGGTGGCGGAGGTGATCAGCGCCCACCGCCGGGCAGTTGAAGCGGGCATGTTGGTTCTCCTAGCTCTATCGGACGGAATCGATGGATCAGCCGGCCACGCGCTGCGGCGCCAGGGGTGGGGCAGCCGGTTGTTAACGTTAACAATCGCGGTGGCGGCGTTGACTTTCCCGACGTTGGCCGAAAGTTAGCGTTCACAGTGGTAACTGTCAATGCATAGACCCGGAGCCGGCACCTGGCCACCGTGGAAGATCAGAAAGTTACAGCGCGGCGGGGCCGGGCCGTGCTCACCGTGCTTACGGCCGGCATGCCGAAAGGCGCCGGCGGC
>DATEJJ010000555.1:0-6620 GCA_035278125.1 Rugosimonospora sp. | reverse complement strand
AGCTCCAGCACGCGCTCGGCACCGGTCCCGGCGGCCTGCTCGTCGCCGGTCACCGGCGGGCGCCCGGGCGGCCGGCGGTGCCGGCCGGGCGGGTACGCCTCGCGCGCTGTCATGATCGCACGCTAACAACGGGGCGCGTCGCGCGTGGTCGGGCCCGCCGATCGGGCCCGGGAGGCTGCTCTTTCGGGCAGGTTGCCCTTTCGGGCAGGCTGCCCGTTGACACTTCTCCGGACGCGCCTCAATATGCGTGGATGACGGAGATCCCCACCGAGATGCGCCGGTCGAGCCGCGAACCGGAGCGGCTGCGCCGTGCCCTGGAGGGCTGGCTGCGCCGCCGGTACCCGGACGCGGCGATCTCCGGGATCGGGACGACGTCGAGCACCGGACTGTCCAGCGACACGCTCCTGCTGACCGCCGCCTGGACGGACGAGGCGGGCCACCGCGACGAGCGGCTGGTGGCGCGGCTGGCCCCGCAGCCCGGCGACGTACCGGTGTTCGGGGCGTACGACCTCGACCGGCAGTTCCGGCTCATCCAGGCGGTCGCCGCGCGCAGCGAGGTGCCGGTACCGCCGGCGTACTGGAGCGAGTCCGACCCGGGCTTCATCGGTACGCCGTTCTTCGTGATGGGGCACGTCGACGGCGAGGTACCGCCGGACCTGCTGCCGTACAACTTCGGCGACTCGTGGCTGTTCGACGCCACCGTCGAGCAGCAGCGCCGGCTGCAGGACGCCACGGTCGAGATGCTGGCGCGGCTGCACGCCATCGAGCCGCTGCCGTTCCTGGAGTATGCCGAGCCGGGCGACACGCCGCTGCGCCGCCACGTGGCGCACACCCGGGCCTGGTACGCGTACGTGGCGGGGTCCGGGGCGCGCAGCCCGCTGATCGAGCGGGCGCTGCACTGGCTCGACGAGCACTGGCCGGCCGAGACGCCCGCCGTGAACTGCTGGGGCGACGCCCGGATCGGCAACGTCATCTACCGCGACTTCGCACCCGCGGCCGTGCTGGACTGGGAGATGGCCGGGCTCGGGCCGCGCGAACTGGACGTCGGCTGGTTCGTCTACGCCCACCGCGGCTTCGAGGACCTCGCGCACGGGCTGGGCCTGCCCGGCATGCCCGGCTTCATGCGCCGCGACGACGTGCTGGCGGTGTACGCCGCGGCCAGCGGCCACGAACCGCGCGAGCTGGACTTCTACGAGACGTACGCGGCGATCCAGTTCGCCATCGTCTACCTGATCGTGGGACTGCGCGCGGTGCACTTCGGCGAGCGGGAGATGCCCGCCGACCCGGACGAGTTCCTCTACAACCGCGACCCGCTGGAGCGGATGCTCGCGGCCACCTACTTCGAGGAGCGCGACGCCTGACATGCCCGTTCCCCTGGACGAGTACCCGATCCACCAGACACCGCTGTCGCTGGCGTACGTCGGTACCACCGACCGCAACTTCTACGACCGCTGCTACTTCAACGCCCACCCCCGTGGCGACGAGCTGTTCCTGGTGACCGGCCTGGGCGTGTACCCGAACCTGGGCGTCATCGACGCGTACGCCACGGTGCGCAAGGGCGGCCGGCAGTTCGCGGTCCGGTTCTCCGGCGCGCTCGGCGACGAGCGGCTCGACCAGCGCGTCGGCCCGTACCGGATCGAGGTGCAGGAGCCGCTGCGGCGGGTACGGCTGGTCTGCGACGGGGACGAGTTCGGCCTCGGGTTCGACCTGACCTGGACCGGCTCGTTCCCGGCCGTGCAGGAGCCGGCGCACCAGATCCGCTTCGGCGCCCGGACGATCCTTGACACGTCCCGCTTCGCCCAGGTGGGCACCTGGGACGGGGTGCTGCGGGTGGACGGTGCCGAGCACCCGGTCACCGGCTGGGTCGGTACCCGCGACCGCTCCTGGGGCATCCGCCCGGTGGGCGAACCCGACCCGGCCGGGCGCCCGGCCACCGAGCCGATGCAGGGCTTCTGGTGGACGTACGTGCCGCTGCGCTTCGAGGACTTCGCGGTCGTCATCATCGCGCAGGAGAACCCGGACGGTTTCCGTACCCTCAACGACGCGGTACGGGTGTGGCCCGACGGCCGGGTCGAGCAGCTGGGCTGGCCCCGGTTCGACATCGGCTACCGGTCCGGCACCCGGTACCCGGAGCGCGCCACCATCCATCTGACCACAGTGGACGGTACGCCGCTCGCCATCGGGGTGGAGACGCTCACCAGCGTCGCCCTCAACGTGGGCTGCGGCTACGGCGGCGACCCGGACTGGGCGCACGGGCAGTGGAAGGGCGAGCACTTCGCCGAGGGGGCGACCTACGACCTCGCCGATCCCGCGGTCGCGGGCCGCCTGCCGTTCGGCGTGATCGACCACGTCGCGCGGGCGACCTGCGACGGCGCCGAGGGCTGGGGGCTGTTCGAGCACGCCTCGTTCGGCCGGCACGCCCCCACCGGCTTCGCCGACTGGTCCGCGGTGGCGCCGTAGCCGGTCACGCCGGTTCGGTCGCGTACCGGGACATGGTCGCCAGGATCGCGTCCTGGGACACGGGTTCGCCGCTGGCGAGCAGCGCGCCCAGGTCGCGGAAGTACTGCACGTACAGGTCCGGGGTGAAGGTGTTCAGCAGGACCGTGGGTTCGCCGGTCGGGTTGGCGAAGGTGTGCGGCGCGCCGGGCGGGACCATGACGAAGGTACCGGCGGGCGCGTCGTAGCTGGTGTCGCCGACGGTGAAGCGGGCGGCTCCGGATACCACGTAGAAGCCTTCGTCGTGGCGCGCGTGCCGGTGCTGCGGCGGCCCGTCGGTGTGCGGCGCGATGGTGATCTCGCCCACGCCCAGCCGGTGCGACGTGCCGCTCCCGTCTTCGAGGATGCGCACCCGGATCGCGCCGGAGAACGGGGTCTCGCCGTCCCGCGGCCCGACGACGGACACGGGAAGGGTCCCGATGAAGTCGCGCACGGCGGCCAGCAGCTGCTCCGGCGTCTCGATCTGCGGCACGTGCCCGGTGGCGGGGAGCAGCTGGAAGCGGGCGGTCGGGATGGCCGCCGCGAGGGCGCGACCGTACTCCGGCCGGACGATCCGGTCGGCCTCGCCCCAGAGCACCAGGGTGGGTACGGTGACGCCGGCGAGCCGGCCGGCGAGGTCAGGGTCCACCATGGACTGTCCACCGTAGACGGCCAGGGCCTCGCGGTTGCGCGCCAGGATCGCCTGCTGCTCGGGCGGGAACGCCGACGGGTCGAACCGGAAGGTGACCGGGTCGTGGTAGCTGAGCTGGCTGATCTGGTCGGGGGAGAGGGAGAAGAAGTCCACCACCGGGTACTGCGGCACCTCGATGCCGACCGCGTCGACCAGGATTGCGCGGTCCAGCCGCGCGGAGTGCAGCAGTGCCATTTCGCTCGCGATCCAGCCGCCCAGCGAGTTGCCGACCACGGTGACGCCGGTCAGGTCGAGTTCGGCCAGGAGCGCGGCGTAGAGCCGGGCGAGGTTCCGGGGCGTGGACAGCGCCTCGGGCCGGGGCGTACCCCCGAACCCGGGGTGTACCGGCGTGACGACGCGGAACCCGCCGGACGCGGCGAGCAGGTCGGCGAAGGCATCGACGGACTGGGGTCCGGCTCCGCCGTGCAGCAGCAGGACCGGGCGCCCCTCGCCGCGGGAGGTGACGGTGAGCGGGACCGGCCCGATGCCGTCCACGGTGATGTCGTAAGTCGTCATTGTGATGCGGTCTCCTTGGTTGTGAGAGTCGGCTCTCACGAAGAGAGTAGACCGTCATTCAAGCAAAGAGCAAGCTGACTCTTATGACGAGAGTCGGCTATCATGACGGCATGGTGGAGCAGGTCCGGAGCGGGCGGGCGAACCAGAAGGAGCGCACCCGGACGGCGATCGTGGCGGCGACCCGCCGGCTCGTGCGCGGCGGCGGCGAGGTCACCATGCCCGCGGTCGCCCGGGAGGCGCTCGTCTCGGAGGCCACCGCCTACCGGTACTTCCCGGACCTGCCGTCCCTGCTGCGCGAGGTGGTCGCAGACGTGTGGCCCGACCCGGCGCAGGCGCTGGCACCGGTCGCGCACACCGACGATCCGGTGGAGCGCGTCGGGTACGCCACCGAGTTCCTGCTGCGCGACGTGTGGGCGGCGCAGGCCGTGGTGCGCGCGGTGATGGCCGCCGCCATCACGCGGCCCGCGCTGGCCGCGGTCCGGCCGGCGCGGCGGTTCGGCCTGATCGAGGAGGCGCTCGCGCCGGTACGGGGCACGTTCGGCAAGGCGCACCCCGACGCCTTCGCCCAGCTCAAGCGTGACCTGGCGGTGGTGGTCAGCGCGGAGGCGCTGTTCACCCTGACCGACCTGTGCGGCCTCGCACCGGACAAGGCGATCGCCAGCGCCGTGCACACGGCCCGCACGATCACCGCAGCCACCCTGCGGCGCCGCGGCTGAGCGGTCAGGCCGGCTTCGGGTGCGCGGCGAAGAACTGCCAGATCGTCGCGGTCGCGTTGAGCGCGGTCGACGGCGGGTCCAGCTTGAGCAGCCGCTCCAGCTCCGGCTTGGACACGCCGCCCGGCCACTGGTGACCGGCGCCCGCGATGGTGATCAGCTCGACCGACCGGCCGTGCGGGCAGCCCGCCGTGGCGGTGGTCACCGGTGCGGCGGTGGTGGTCGAGGGTGCCGGGCACTGGTCGACCTCGCGCCACATGGCGACGACCGACGGTACCGGCGGCCCGTCGATGCGTGCCACGCCGCTGCCCTGGCCGCCGTTGTACGGGATGTTCTGGTCGGCGGTGCCGTGGATGTGGATGACCGACACCGGGGCCGGGTGCGGGCAGGTGCCCAGCAGCGTGGCCGAGTCGGGACCGATCGCCGCGAACAGGGAGGTGTCGCAGGCGAGGCGGTACGCCATCATGCCGCCGTTGGAGATGCCGGTGGCGTACACGCGGGCGGGGTCCACGGGTACCCGCGCCCCGATCGCGGCGACCATCCGGGAGATGAACGCGACGTCGTCCACGCCGGTACGGCCGGGGGTACCGCAGCACCCGCCGCCCACCGCCCACGCGCGCTGCACCCCGTCCGGGTACGCGACGAGGAAGTGCCCCGCGTCCGCCTGCGCGTCCCAGCCGTACGCGCCCTCCGCCTGGCTGCCGCTGCCGAACCCGCCGTGCAGCATGACCACCAGCGGTACCGGCGCCGCGGGCAGCCCGGCCGGCCGGTACAGGATGAAGCTGCGCTGCCGGCCGTCGACGTCGATGATCTGGGTCGAGGCGCCCACGGCGGCGGGCGCGGCCGGCGCCGTCGGTGTGGTGCCGCGGCCGGCACGCGGCCCGGTGCACCCGGTCAGCGCGAGGCCGAGCAGGCACACCAGCGCGAGGCGAGAGGTACGCATGCCCCCATTGCCGCACGCGCACGTCAGCGGCGTGTAAACGGGTGACGAGGAAACCGTACGCGGTATGACGCGGTTCGACCGGTGTCCATTGGCCGTTTTCCGGTTGGCACTCTGTCTGTTAGGGCGGTTGTGTGGCGCACCAGTGCTTCGGCAGGGTGGCAGTGATGAACCACGCCAACGGTGCCGAGGAACGTCCGAGCATCGCCGGTGTCTACGACGCGGCGCTGGGCGGATCCGCCAACACGGCCGCCGACCGGGCCATGGTCGAGCAGGCCCGGACCGCGATGCCACACATCATCCAGGGTGCCCGGGCCAACCGCGGCTTCCTGCAGCGGGCGGTGCGGTACCTGGCCGCCGAGGGCCGTATCGGCCAGTTCCTCGACCTCGGCTCGGGCATGCCGACGCAGCGCAACACGCACCAGGTCGTCGCGGAGTCCCGGCCGGACGGTCGTGTGGTCTATGTGGACAATGACCCGCGCGTGATCAGCGTCGCGGGCGGGCTGCTGCGCGGCGCGGACCGGACCGCCGTGGTGCACGCCGACATCCGCGATCCCGAGGTGGTGCTGAACCACCCGGAGACGCGCCGGCTGATCGACTTCGACCGGCCGGTCGCGCTGCTGTTCATCGCGGTCACCCACTTCCTGCCCGACGAGGACGATCCGTGGGGCCTGGTCGCCGCGTACGTCGAGGCCGCGGCGCCCGGCTCGTACCTGGCCCTGTCCGCGGTCACCTCCGACGGCCAGGGGGAGCGGTGGCAGGCGGTGATGCAGGCCGGCCGGCCGCGCGGGTACGAGGGCTTCCCGCGTACCCGGGTCGAGGTGGAGCGCTTCTTCGCCGGGCTGCGCATCGTGCCGCCGTACCCGGGGGCCGAGCCGGCGGTCGCGTACGTCGGGATGTGGGGTGCCGGGGATACGAGCCCGGCCGACGACGACGGCTCGCGGCTGGCGTACGCGGCGGTGGCCGGCAAGCCCTGAGGCGCGGACGGCGTCACGCCGCGCGTCGGGCCGCCTCCCGCATGATCTCCAGCCGGGAGCTGAGGTCGAGCTTGGCCAGGATGTTGGATACGTGCGTCTGTACCGTCCGGCGGGACAGGAACAGTTCGGCGGCGATCTCCGGGTTCGGGCGCCCCTGGGCGACCAGCTCGACCACCCGCGACTCGGCCGGGGTCAGCGCCTCCCAGCCCTTGGTCGGGCGGCGGCGCAGGCTGCGCGGGCCACGGCGGACGCCGAGCGCGCGCATCCGGGCGTCGACCCGGCGGATGTCGCGGGTGGCGCCGAGGCCG
>DATEJJ010000554.1:0-6555 GCA_035278125.1 Rugosimonospora sp. | reverse complement strand
CGCTGCCCACCGCCACCGCGGACGCGCGGGAACTGCGCGGGCTGCCGAAGGTGAAGGTCACCATGACGTGGGTACCGTGGACCCACGCGCGGCTGGCCTCCTACCAGGGGTACGGCGCGGGCGTGCGCTCGCCCGGCTGGTACCACCACCTGTTCACGGCGCCGCCGGGCGAGGCGGTGGCCCGGTGGCTGGTCCGGGCGGCGGGGGTACTGCGCCGCGAGGGATCGCCGGTGTCCAGCGCCCACGTGATCGAGGCGACCCGGCTCGCGGAGGCGCTGGCTGGCATGCGCGGGCGGCCGGCACCCGGCCTGACCGAGGTCACCGACGCGGCGCTGGCGGTGCTGTGCGAGGGCGATCCGCTGCGGCTGGAGCTGATCCAGCGGCGGCTGGTGGTCGGCGAGCGGCTGGGCGCGGTACCCCCGAAAACGCCGAGCGTGCCGATCGCGCGGGATGTGGCCGCGGCACAGCGGCGCCTGCGCCTGCCGCCGCTGCCCGAGCCCCGCGACATGGACCTGGACCTGCGCCGGGAGATCGACCTGGAGCGCAGCCGGCTGCTGCACCGGCTGGGTCTGCTCGGGGTGGACTGGGGGGTGGGGCTGGTCGGCCGGCGCGGCCGGGGCACGTTCTGGGAGTCGTGGCGGCTGGCCTGGCGGCCGGAGTTCTCGGTCGACCTGGTCGAGGCCAGCGCCTACGGGACCTCGGTGCGGGACGCGGCGAACGCGCGGGTGGCGGAGCAGGCGGCGGCCGCCACCTCGCTGTCCGAGATCACCGCGCTGGTGGAGCGCTGCCTGCTGGCCGAACTGCCGGACGGCCTGCCCGCCGTGATCACCGCGCTGGACGAGCGGATGGCACGCGACCACGACGTGGCCCACCTGATGGACGCGCTGCCCGCGCTCGCGCGCACGCTGCGCTACGGCGATGTGCGGCGGACCGACCTGTCCGCGCTGCGGCACGTCACCGAGGGGCTGATCACGCGGATCTGCGTCGGCCTGCCGGCGGCGGTGGCCGGCATGGACGACGCCGCGGCGGCGGCCATGCGCGACCGGGTCGACGCGGTACACGCGGCCATCGCGCTGCTGGACGACGCCGAGGCCACCGCGCGGTGGTACGACGTCCTCAGTGGACTGTCCACGAGGGACGGACTGCACGGGCTGCTGTCCGGGCGGGTCAACCGCCTGCTGCTGGACGCCGGCCGGCTGGACGCGGCGGAGGCGGGCCGGCGGATGGCCCTGGTACTGACGGTGGGGGTACCGGTGGCCCGGGCCGCCGCCTGGATCGAGGGTTTCCTCACCGGTGACGGGCTGCTGCTGGTACACGACGAGCGGCTGCTGCAACTGGTCGACGGGTGGCTCACCGGCATCCCGGCGGACGCGTTCGTGGAGGTGCTTCCGTTGCTGCGCCGCACCTTCAGCGAGTACCCGCCGCCCGCGCGCCGCCAGATCGGGGAGCGCGCGGTACGCCTCGGCACGGGTGGCACCGCCCACGCCGGGGACGGGATCGACGACGCGCGCGCGGATCTCGTGCTGCCGGCGGTCGCCGCCCTGCTCGGCTGGCGCGCCAGCGGGGACCGGGACGGGGACGGGGACGGGGACGGTCCATGATGGACAGTGAGCGGGCGCGGCGGTGGCGGCTGGCGCTGGGCGGGCCGCCGGACGGCGAGGGTACCGGTCACCAGTTGGCGGGCGGCGACGCGGCCATGGACGCGGCGCTGGCCGCGCTCTACGACGCCGACCGCGATCCGGGTGCCGACGGGAAGCCGGGGCGGGGCGGCGGGCTCAACGCCTCCGCGCCGCGCGTGGCCCGCTGGCTGGGCGACATCCGGCGGTACTTCCCGTCGACCGTCGTCCAGGTGATGCAGGCCGACGCGATCGAGCGCCTCAACCTCGCCCGGATGCTGCTCGAACCGGAGATGCTCGAAGCCGTCGAGCCGAACGTGCACCTGGTGGGTACCCTGCTCAGCCTCAACCGGGTGATGCCCGAGCGCAGCAAGCGGGCGGCCCGGGCGGTGGTGGCGAAGGTCGTCGCCGAGCTGGAGAGCCGGGTCGCCCAGCGCACCCGCTCCGCGCTCACCGGCGCCGTCAACCGGGCCGCCCGCACCAACCGGCCCCGGCACGGCGACATCGACTGGCATCGCACGATCCTGGCCAACCTGCGCCACTACCGCCCCGAACTGGGCACCGTGGTACCCGAGCGGCTGATCGGGTACGGGCGGCGTACCACCACGGTGGCGCGGGACGTGGTGCTGCTGGTGGACCAGTCCGGCTCGATGGCCGCCTCGGTGGTGTACGCGGGTGTGTTCTCCGCCGTACTCGCCTCGATGCGTACCCTGCGCACCTCCCTGGTGGTGTTCGACACGGCGGTGGTCGACCTGACCGACAGGCTGGCCGACCCGGTGGACGTGCTGTTCGGCACCCAGCTGGGCGGCGGTACCGACATCAACCGGGCGCTCGCGTACGGGCAGGGCCTGGTGACCCGGCCCCGGGACACGATCGTGGTGCTGATCAGCGACCTGTACGAGGGCGGTGTCCAGGAGGAGATGCTGCGCCGGGTGGCGGCGCTGACGGCGTCCGGGGTACAGGTGATCGTCCTGCTGGCCCTGTCCGACGAGGGGGCACCGGACTACGACCGGGACAGCGCGGCCGCGCTGGCGGCGCTGGGCGTACCGGCGTTCGCCTGCACCCCGGACCTGTTCCCGGAGCTGATGAGCGCGGCCATCGAGCGGCGCGACCTGCGCCGCGTGGTGGAGACCAGCAGGCCCTGATCAGGCCCGGTTCGTGCAACTTGTTCTAACCCATTGCAGTCGCAATCTCCAACGCTGTCGCGATCGAGGGTTGCCCGGATACGAGAACACGTTCTACCTTGATTCCAGCCGGGAGCCGCTGTCGTCTGCGCGAGGAGCGAGCATGTGGGAGTACAAGGAGCTCTATGTCGGCGGCCGGTGGGTGCCTCCGGCCAGTGACCGCCGGATCGAGGTGGTATCGCCGCACTCCGAGCAGCCGATCGGGCATACCCCCGAGGCCACCGAGCAGGACGTGGACCGGGCGGTCGAGGCGGCCCGGCGCGCGTTCGACGCCGGCCCGTGGCCCCGCACGGACCCGGCGGAACGGCTCGCCGCGGTGCGGCGCTTCGCCGCCGCCTACGCCGCGCGGCAGGACGAGATCGCCGAGCTGATCAGCACCGAAATGGGCGCGCCGCTCTGGTTCTCCCAGGTCGGGCAGGTCGGCGCGACCATGATGGCGGTGGACTCGTTCATCGCCGCCGCGGAGCAGTACGCGTGGGAGGAGCGCCGCACCGGCGCGTTCGGCGGTCCGGTCGTGGTCCGGCGCGAACCGGTCGGCGTCGTGGGCGTGATCACGCCGTGGAACGTGCCGCACTTCGTCACCCTGGCCAAGCTGATCCCGGCCCTGCTCACCGGGTGCGCGGTGGTGCTCAAGCCGCCGCCGGAGTCGCCGGTGAGCGGCCTGGTGCTCGCGGAGATCCTGGACCAGGTGGGCCTGCCCGAGGGCGTGGTCAGCGTGCTGCCCGCCGGGCGCGAGGTGGGCGAGCATCTGGTACGGCACCCGGGCGTCGACAAGATCGCGTTCACCGGCTCCACCGGGGCCGGCCGGCGCATCGCCGCGCTGTGCGGCCAGGACCTGCGCCGGGTCACCCTCGAGCTGGGCGGCAAGTCGGCCGCGGTGGTGCTGGACGACGCCGACGCGTCGGTGGTCGCGCAGGGCCTGCAACTGGCCTCGCTGATGAACAGCGGCCAGGCGTGTATCGCGCAGACCCGGATCCTGGCGCCCCGCCAGCGGTACGACGAGCTGGTCGACGCGGTGGCCGCGATGGTCACCCCGCTGACCGTGGGCGACCCGCTGAGCATGGACAGCTACATCGGCCCGATGGTGGCCAAGCGGCAGCAGGAGCGCGTCGAGTCGTACATCCGCATCGGGCAGGAGGAGGGCGCGCGGCTCGTGGTCGGCGGCACCGGCATGCCCGAGGGCCTGGAGACGGGCTGGTACGTCCGCCCGACCGTGTTCGCCGGGGTGGACAACAGCATGCGCGTGGCCCGCGAGGAGATCTTCGGCCCGGTGCTGTCGGTGATCCCGTACGACGACGAGGACGACGCGGTACGCATCGCCAACGACTCGGACTACGGGCTGGCCGGCTCGGTGTGGACCTCCGACGCGGAGCACGGGCTGGACGTGGCCCGGCGGATACGCACCGGGACGCTGGGCATCAACCAGTACAACCTGGACTTCAACGCGCCGTTCGGCGGGTTCAAGGCGAGCGGGATCGGGCGCGAGTTCGGGCCGGAGGGGATCGACGGGTACGTCGAGCTGAAGTCCATCGCGCTCCCGATGTGGTGACCGTGGCGCCCGGGCTCGACGGCAGGACCGCGGTGGTGACCGGCGGTGCCCGCGGCATCGGGGCCGCCACCGCCACCGCGCTCGTCCGGGCCGGGGCGCGCGTCGCGATCGGAGATCTGGACCTGGCGCTGGCCGAGCAGACCGCGCGGGACATCGGGCCGGCGGCGACCGCGCTGCCGCTCGACGTCGCCGACCGGGTGGCGTTCACCGCCTTCCTGGACGAGGTCGAGCAGCGCCTCGGCCCGATCGACGTGCTGGTCAACAACGCCGGGATCATGCCGCTGATCCGGATCGAGGACGAGCCGGACACGGCCACCGCGCACGTTCTCGCGGTCAACCTGCACGCGATGATCCACGGCAGCCGCGAGGCCGTGATCCGGATGAAGCCGCGCGGGCGCGGGCACATCGTCAACGTGGCGTCGGTGGCGGCGAAGATCCCGTTCCCCGGCGCGGCGACCTACGCGGCCACCAAGTCCGGCGTGCTCGGCTTCTCCGAGGCGATCCGGGCCGAGCTGCGCGGCACCGGTATCGCCGTCTCGTGCGTCATGCCCGGCCTGGTGGCCACCGAACTCGCCGCCGGCATCGCGGTGCGCGGGTACCGGCCGGTCACCCCGGACGCGGTGGCCCGGGCCATCGTCGGCGTGCTGCGCCGGCCCCGCTTCGAGGTGTACGTGCCGGGCAGCATCGGCCCGACCCTGCGGGTGGGCGCCGTGGCGGGGCGCCGGTTCGGGGACTGGCTACAGCGCACGCTGCGCGCGGATACCCCGATGCTGGAAGCGATCGGCTGTGCCGACCGGGTCGCGTACGAGAAGCGGGCGGCCGGGCATGGGTAGCCTGCACGCACCGTACACTGTGGAGTTTCCGTTCCAGCGCACGGTGGGGCCGAAGGTGGGTACGTTCCTCGCCGGGCTGCGCGAGGCGCGGCTGTTCGGGGTACGGACGGCGCGGGGGGTGCTCTGCCCACCGCTGGAGTTCGACCCGGTCACCGGGGCGGAGACCGGCGAGCTGGTCGAGCTGGAGCCGGTCGGCTCGGTCGCCACCTGGACCTGGGTACCGGCCCGGCCGGGTGACCCGCTGCCGCACGACTTCGCCTGGGCACTGGTCGCCGTGGACGGGACCACGGGTACGTTCTTCCACGCGGTGGACGTGGGCGGGGACCGCACCCGGATGCGTACCGGCCTGCGGGTACGGGCCCGGTGGCGGGCCGAGCGGGTGGGCGATATGCGCGACCTCGAGTGCTTCGAGGAGGTCGCGTGAGGCTGCCCGAGCCGGTGACCACCATGGCGAGCCCGTTCCGGATGGACTACACGTACGTCGCCGGTACGGGCCGCTCGGTGTTCCTGCGCGGGCTGGCGCGGCGGCGGATGCTGGCGCGGCGCTGCCCGGGCTGCGCGCAGGTGTACCTGCCGCCGCCGGAGTTCTGCTCCCGCTGCCTGCAGCCGGTGGGCGAGCCGTTCGAGGTGGACGGCCGGGGCGTGGTGTCCACCTTCTGCGTGGTCAACTTCCCGTTCCCGGGGCAGGTGTACGAGCCGCCGTACGTGGTGGCACACATCCAGGTGCACGGCACCGGTACCCGCCTGATGCATCTGGTCCGCGAGGTCGGACCGGAACGGGTGCGCATCGGCATGGAGGTCGAGCCGGTCTGGGCCGGCGACGCCGAGCTGGCCGCGTCGATGACCAGCATCCGGTACTACCGCCCGGTGGCGGCCGTCGATGCGTGACGTCGCCGTGGTCTCGTTCGCCCAGTCGCCGTGTACCCCGGCCAACCGGCGCGACGACATGGCCGAGATCGTGCTGCCGGTGATCCGCGAAGCGCTCGACGCCGCCGGACTCGGCCGCGACGACATCGACTTCTTCGCCTCCGGCAGCCACGACTTCTTCGAGGGCCGCACGTTCTCGTACATCGAATCGCTGGACGCCGTGGGGGCCTGGCCGCCGATCTCCGAGTCGCATGTGGAGATGGACGCGGCCTGGGCGTTCGCCGAGGCGTGGGCCTGGCTGCAGCTCGGCGCCGGCGACACCGCGCTGGTGTACGGCATCGGGCGCGCCTCCCTGCCCGCGGACCTGGACCAGGTCATGCCCGCGCAGTTGGACCCGTACTTCCTCGCCCCGCTGCGCCCGCACCGCGACGCGCTGGCCGGGCTGCAGGCCGCCGCCGCGGTGGACGCCGGGCTGACCAGCGAGCGGCAGCTGGCCGAGGTGGTGG
>DATEJJ010000553.1:0-5683 GCA_035278125.1 Rugosimonospora sp. | reverse complement strand
TGGCACGGCGCCGCCCCGCAGCCGGCCGTCGACCTGGCGGTGACCGCGACCCTGCAGCGCGAGGTGGAGACCGCGTGGCAGCGCGGCTGGCAGCCCGCCGACCTGGCCCGGATGGCGCAGCGCCGGTACGGTCCGCCGCAGGTGCGGCTGTTGACCGATGCGCTGGCCGGGGCGATGCGCGGGTACGCACCGGCCACAGTGGACGGACGGTGGGCGGCGCAGCTGCGCGAGCTGGACGCGACCGTGTGGTGGGAGCGGGACGACGAGCACCTGACCGGGTTCGCCGTGCGCGAGGGGCTGGACCGCACGGCCGCCGTCACGTGCGCGGCCGAGGTGATGTACACGATCGCGCTGTGCCCGCCCATCCAGCAGCTCGGCCCGCTGCCCGGCCAGGCCACCCCGGGCCGCGACGCGGGTACGGCCGGCGCGCCGAGCACGGCGCAGGCCCGGCAGCTGGACCGGATCCGGGCCCTGCTCGCCAAGGCGGAGTCGACCAACTTCCCCGAGGAGGCGGAGGCGTACACCGCCAAGGCGCAGGAGCTGATGGCCCGGCACAGCATCGACTACGCCCTGCTGGCCGCCAGCGGTACGGACGGCGCCACGCGGCCGCTGGGCCGGCGGATCGGCGTGGACAACCCGTACGAGGCGCCGAAGGTGCTGCTGCTCGACGCGGTGTCCCGGGCCAACCGGTGCCAGTCCGTCTGGTCGCAGGCGTACGGCTTCGTCACCGTGCTCGGTTTCGAGTCCGATGTGGACGGTGTCGAGCTGCTGTTCACCTCGCTGCTGGTACAGGCGACGGCGGCGATGGTACGGGCCGGCTCGCACCAGGACGCGCACGGCCGCTCGCGTACCCGCTCGTTCCGGCAGTCCTTCCTGACGGCGTACGCGCAGCGCATCGGCGAGCGGCTGACCGAGGCCACCCGGCACGCGACCGAGGCGGTGGCTCAGGAGCGGGCCGGCCAGGGTGGCGAGGCGCTGCTGCCGGTGCTCGCCTCGCGCGAGGCGCGGGTACGCGAACTGTCCGAGGAACTGTTCCCGACCCTCGTCGGCAAGCAGGTCACGGTCAGCAACCGGGCCGGCTGGGCCTCCGGGCGCGCCGCCGCCGACCACGCCCACCTGCGCCCGCACCAGGCGGTCACCGCTACCTCGTGAACGGGCGCATGAGGTGGGTGAACTGCCACGGGGTCTGGGCGACGCCCGAGCAGCCGTCGCTGCCGGGTACGCCCGGGCAGCCGCCGTTGTCCCGGCCCAGCGCCCAGAACGACAGCTCCGCGATTCCCCGCCCGGTGGCCCAGCGCGTCACCTTCGCCGCGTCCGCCAGCGTGAGGATCTCCAGCGGCCCGGTCTCCCCGCCCGACCCGTAGTCGTCGATGCCGATCATCTCGGTGACGCCGACCATCGCCCAGAGCGCGTTCACCGGGCGGCGCGGATACACCATGTGCAGCGTGCCGACCAGGCTGGTGGCGGCCGTCACCGTGTCCGCGGCCATGTCGTGCCGCTGGTTGTCGTAGTAGTCGAACGTCATGATGTTGACGATGTCGATGCGGGCGCCGTTGCGTACCGCGCTGTTCAGCACGTCGATGCCGGTCTGCTCCAGGCCGGCCGGGCCGGTGGGGATGGTGTACACGAACTGGATCGTGCGGCCGTGCCGCGCGGCCCAGTCCTCGACCTTGCGGATGGCCTGGTTGCGCCGCTCGATGCCGGCCGTGTTGGTCAGCGAGTTGTCCTCGACGTCGAGGTCGAGCCGGGTCACGTCGTAGGTCGTGATGACCTTCTCGTAGGCGGCGGCGATCCGGTCGACGTCGGCGCAGCTGTCGGCGATCTCGGTGGCCGTGTCGTCCGCGGCGAACCCGCCGAAGGAGGGCACCACGTCGCCGCCGCGGGCCCGGATGCGGGCGATGTCGGCGCCGAAGCTGGACGGCGCGACCGGCTTGGTCGGGTCGCCGTTCCACAGGATCTCGCAGGAGCCGGTCGTGGCGGTCTGCAGGAACGCCATGGTCAGGTACTTCGCGCCGGAGGCGCGGCTCTGCTGGTCGGGACTGGCCGGCGTGTACGCCTGGAAGTAGGGCGCGAAGACGTGCCCGGGCAGCCCGCGCTGTCGGCCGGCGGCGAACGCGGGGGTTCCCGCGAGGAGCAGGGCAGCGGCGACGGTACCGATCAAGCGGGCGCGCATGGCGGCCACCTCTCCGGATAGTCAGTAAAGATGCCTTACAGTTATCCAGAGAGGCGGCCCGCCGTCAAGAGGTCAGCCCGCCAAGAGTCAGCCCGCGAGATGGCCCCAGCGGTCCTCCAGCTCGCGCCAGCTGCCCTGCGCCACCGAACGGCCGCCGAGCAGCACCACCACGCGGTCGGCCTGGGCCAGCGCCGCCCGCTTGGAGGTCGACCCGACCACGGTCACGCCGTGGCCGCGCAGCGCCCGCCACAGGTCCAGCTCCGTGGTCACGTCCAGGGCCGAGGACACGTCGTCCGCGATCAACAATTCGGTACGCGGCGCGAGCGCCCTCGCCAGCGCCAGCCGCTGCAGCTGCCCGCCGGACAGCCGGGTGCCCTTGTGCCCGATCAGCAGCCCGAGCCCGCTCCCGGCGGCGGCCAGGTCGTGCTCCAACTGGGCGGTGGACACCGCGCTGGCCGCGTCCACCTCGTGCCCGAGCCGGATGTTGTCGGCGACCGTACCGGACAGCACGCGGGGCAGCTGCGCCACGTACCCGACCTGGTTGGGGCGCAGGAACAGCTCCGGCTCGGTGACCGGCTGGCCGTTCCAGCACAGCGCGCCGGTGTGGTGCACGATCCCGGCCAGCGCCCGCAGCAGCGACGACTTGCCGGAGCCGACCGGGCCCACCACGAGTACCAACTGTCCACGTTCGACGGTCAGGTCCACCTCGTGCGCGCCGACGGTACCGTCCTCGTGCACCGCGCTGAACCCGACCAGCTCCAGCCGGCGCAGCGGGTACCGGGGCGCGGTCACCGGCCCCGGCGCGGTACCGGCGGAGATGTCCACCCCCGGTACCGGCCCCGAGTACGCGGCGATACCGGTCATCGAGACCGTACGCCGGGTCCACACCCGTGCCGAGGGCAGCTGCGACACCAGCGACGCGGTGGTCCACGCGAACCACCGGGCCGTGCTGAGCGTGGCGACGGCCACCAGCACCGCACCCGCGGACAGCCCGCCGTGCAGGTACAGCGCCCACGCGCCGACCGGCAGCAGCCCGCTCGCGATGGCCGGAGTGGACCGGGCCCACACCTGTACCGCGATCTCCCGCCGCTGCCGGTCGCTGCGCACGCGGTCCAGCCGGGCCAGGTGCGCGAGTACCGGGCGGGTGGCGCCGGCCAGCTTCACCGTGCGCGCACCGGACAGGGCGGATACCAGCGCGGTGGCGAACGCCGCCCGGGCCGCCACGGTACGCCGGGCCGCCCGCTCCAGCAGCGGTCCGAACAGCGTGGCCGCCAGGCCGGACACCACCATGGTGGCGACGAAGAACAGCGCGGGAACGAAGCTGTCGGAGACCGCCGTCATCGACACCACCACGCACAGCGAGATGAACTGGTCGATCAGGTTGTCCGCGAGCACCACCACGCGCTCGGTGTCACCGCCCTGCGCGACCACCTCGGCCGGCGTGTGCGGGCTGACCCGGCGCGGGCCGGTCTGCCCGTACACCAGGCGCAGGCTGATGCGCAGCATCTGGCGTACCCACCACTCCGGGAACCAGCGCCACGCGTAGTACGACACCGGCGCGGCGACCAGCAGGCCGGCCACGATGCCGGCGGCCGGCCAGAACAGCGCGCCCCGGCCGTCCACCAGGTCGGCCCACAGCCAGGCGAGCACCGCGCCGTCCAGGCCCAGCAGCACCATGGCGAGGAACACGGAGACCGCGCCGAGCCCGTACCGTGCGTCGTTGGTGGCCAGCCGGAAGATCTCCCGGAGGGTACGCGACGGCGCCTGCGGGGGCAGCGGCGGCGGGTCCGACTTGGCCGCGACGGTGAGCCCGGCGTCGGGCGGGTTGCCGGGATCCGGCGACCACGCCTCGTCCTCGGCCCCGTCCGGCTCGGCCAGCGCCACCGCGCCGCCGCCCGGATGCGCACCGGCGGGTACCGCCGTCTGGCTGCTGGCGAGCAGGCGCGCGTACCGCTGGGACTCGCGCAGCGGTACCGCCTCCACCACCGTGCCGTCGGCCAGCACGACCACCTCGTCGCAGCGGCGTACCGAGGAGAGCCGGTGCGCGATCACGATGCCGATCCGGTCGCGCAGCAGCCGCTCGGTGGCCCGCTGCACCCAGCCCTCGGTGACCGGGTCCATCCGGGCGGTCGCCTCGTCCAGGATCACCACGTGCGGGTCGCGGACCAGGATGCGGGCGAACGCGACGAGCTGCTCCTGCCCGGCCGACAGCACGTAGCCGCCGTCGCCGAGCCGGGTGTCGATGCCGTCCGGCAGGTTCTCCACCCAGGAGGTCAGGCCGAGTTCGGCCACGGCCCGCGCGGCCGGCGCCAGCAGCTCCGGGTCGAACAGCGCGATGTTCTCGGCGAGCGTGCCGGCCAGGATCTCGGTGCGCTGCGGTACCACCGCGATCCACCGGCGCAGCCCCTCCACGTCCAGGTCGAGCAGGTCGGTGCCGCCGAGGAACACGGTGCCGCGCGGTACGTCCACCGCGCGGGTGAGCACCTTGGCCAGCGTGGACTTGCCCGACCCGGTACGCCCGACCAGCGCGTACGCGTGGCCCCGGCGGAAGGTCAGGTGCACGTCGCGCAGGGCCGGGTGCCGGTGCGTCTCCACGCCGCCGGTCGAGTACCGGAACGTCAGGCCGCGTACGGCCAGGTCACCGCCGGCCGGGGCGACCCCGCCGGTCGGCTCCTGCTTCGACGCGCGCAGCAGCAGCACCCGGCCCCAGGCGCCGAGCGCGTACTGCAACTCGGGGATGGTCCGGCTGACGTTCTCCACGGTCATCCCGTACGCCGCCGCGAGCAGCCAGACCGCGGTCAGCCGGGTACCGTCCAGGCGGTGCGTGGCCAGCGCCCAGACGCCACCCACGACCACGGCCGCGATACCGGCCCGGGTGACGGTGGACGCGCTGGTGGTGACCCACGCGGACATCGACCAGACCCGCCGGCCCCGGGCCAGCACCTCGCTCGCCCGCTGCGCGTACAGCCGCAGCACGTACGGCCGGGCCAGGCTGGTACGCACGTCGTCCTGGCCGTGGATGGACTCCTCCATCACCGCGGCCAGGTCGGACCACGCCTCCTCCTCACCCATCCGGGCCGGCCCGATCCGCCGCGCCGGGCGGCGCAGCGCGACGGCCATCAGCGCGGAGAGCAGCACCATCGCCACCCCGGCCGGCCACCACACGGCGAGCGAGGTGGCCATCGCCAGTACCCCGCCGGCCAGCGCCTGGGCGATCCGGATGCCGCTGCCGCGCAGTTCGCCGGCGACCTGGTTGACGTCGCCGTCGATCCGGTCCAGCAGCTCACCGACGGGCGTGGTCTCCAGCGTGGGCAGGTCCTGGCCGAGCGCGACCCGGCACAGCTGGCGGCGTACCGCCGCGGACCAGTCGGCGGTCAGCCCGGCGACCACCAGGTTGACCGACACGTCACTGAACACGGTGGCCGCCAGCGCGGCGGCGAGCACCGCGAAGGCCGTCGCGGAGTGGCGCAGCAGCACCGGCCCGGCCAGCGCCGCGGCCGCGGACTGCCC
>DATEJJ010000552.1:0-7908 GCA_035278125.1 Rugosimonospora sp. | reverse complement strand
AGGCGCTCGCGCTGCGGCCTCGGGTGCTGCTGCTGGACGAGGTGCTGGCCGGGCTGCGGCCGGCCGAGATCGGGCCGGCGCTGGCGCTGCTCGACTCGCTGCGCGGCGAGGGGCTGGCGCTGCTGATGGTGGAGCACGTGGTGCACGCCATCGCCGCGGTATCCGACGAGGTGCTGGTCCTCCACCACGGCGAGGTGCTCACCCGCGGCGCGCCCGCGGCGGTACTGGCCGACGAGCGGGTCATCGCGGCGTACCTGGGGGCGAGGTATGGACAGCGGCGAAGCTGAGTTGCGGGTCAGCGGGCTGGCGGCCGGGTACGGGCCGGCGCTGGTGCTGCGGGACGTCTCGCTGCGGGTGGCACCCGGCGAGATCGTGGCGCTGCTCGGGCCGAACGGCGCCGGCAAGTCCACCCTGCTGCGCGCGGTGACCGGCATGATCCCGACCCGTGCCGGCACCGTCCACTGGGGACAGACGGCGCTCACCGGCCGGGCGGTGGAGGCGATCGCGACCGCCGGGGTGGCGCACGTACCCGAGGGGCGGCGGCTGTTCCCCGGCCTGACGGTACGGGAGAACCTGCGCCTGGGCGGCTGGTACCGGCGCAACCGGGACCTGGCACCGGTGCTGCGCCTGTTCCCCGCGCTGGGCGAGCGGCTGGAGCAGCCGGCCGGGCTGCTGTCCGGCGGGGAGCAGCAGATGTGCGCGATCGGTCGGGCGCTGATGAGCCGGCCGGGTCTGCTGCTCATCGACGAGCTGTCGCTGGGCCTGGCCCCGCTGCTGGTCGACGGGATACTGGACCGGCTGGTCGAGGTGGCCGCCGCCGGCACCGGGATCCTGCTCGTGGAGCAGGACGCGGGCGCGGCGCTGGCGGTGGCGGGGCGCGGGTACGTGCTGGAGAACGGCGGCATCGCCCTGTCCGGTACCGCCGCGGAACTCGCGGGCGATCCGCGGGTGCGGGAGGCTTATCTCGGGTTCACCGGGGGCGACCAGCCCCGGGGAGCGCAGCCGGAGCCGGGTTTTGGCGTAGGCGAGCACCCCTGAGACCAACTCGGCCTGGGGATCAGGCAGAAGGGGTGGCCGGCGGGGTCGGCGTAGACGCGGGAGCCGTGCCCGTCGGTGGCCAGGTGCCGCGCGCCCAGCGCCAGCACCTGGGCGTGCGCCTCGGCCACGTCGTCCACCATCACGTCGTGGTGCATCTGCTGCGGCCGCGCCGGATCGGGCCAGTCGGGCGGGATCAGGTCGGGCGCGCGCTGGAACGCCAGGCCCGAGGTGGTGGTGTCGACCGAGACCACCACGAAGTCCGCGGTCTCGTAGGTGACTGGCAGGCCGAGCAGCGCGGCGTAGAAGCGGGCCAGGGCGGCCGGGTCGGGTGCGTCGATGACCAGGTGGTGCAGGCGACCGATCATCCCTCAGTGGTACCGGATGCGGTCCACGACCTCGCGGACGAACACGCCGCCGCGCGCCCACCGGCTCGTCCCGTACCCCCAGCCGGCGCTGACGTGCAGCGGCACGGTGTACCCGTCGAAGCTGCCCTCGCCGTGGCACACCGCGGCGAACAGCTCCTCGTGCCACGGGGTACCGCCCACGTCGGTCCAGCGCGGGATGGTCACCTTCTCCAGCTCACCGGTGGCCCGTACGGTCAGCGTGGCCTCGTACACCCGGCCGGCGCACGGGATCAGCGCGGTGGCCCGGGAGTCGTCGATGGGCTTCCACTCCACCTCGGGCGCGAGCGCGACGGCCGGTACCCAGACGAGTTCGCTGACGTGCCGGGCGGCGGCGCTGCGGCTCACCTCCGGCCCGCCGGCCACCGCCACCCGTACCCCGAACGCGCGGTGGCACAGCTCCCCGGTGCCCTCGGTGTACCGGTCGAAACCGTGTACCCGCACCCCGTACACGTGCGTGGTGGCCGCCCAGATGTACCCCTCCAGCGGCGCCAGCGCCTGTACCGACTCGAAGCGCCGCCACGCGCCCAGCCGGATCGCGCCGTGCTGGTGCAGGACCGCCCGGTGGCGTAGCGGCGTGCCCGGCTCGATCGCGTGCGCCAGCCAGCGCTGCACCGGCTCGGGCAGGTGCGTGGCCAGGACGGGATGGAACGGCTCGGCCGGTACCGTGGGGCGGGTCAGATCTGTCCACTGTGGACGAAGGTGCGCGGGAACCTGTACCACCCTCCGAGCATGACGCGCCGCCCGCATGGTCACCAGGGCCGAATGGGTCGATCGCCCCGCTTCGCGGCCTGGACCAGGCCGTAGACGGTGCCGCGGAGCTGGGTGAAGCGCGGGTCGGCTCGCGTGGTGAGCTGGTCGCGCCGGTCCGGCAGGTCCACGCCCAGCTCCGCCATGACCACCGTCGGTGGACCGCTGAGCACCAGCACCCGCTCGCCCAGGTACACCGCCTCGTCGATGTCGTGCGTGACGAACAGCGTCGTCACCCGGTACTCCTGCCAGATCGACCGGATCAGGTCCTCCAGGTCGGCGCGGGTCTGCGCGTCCACCGCGGCGAAGGGCTCGTCCATCAGCAGCACCCGCGGCTCGTACGCGATGGCCCGCGCGATCGCCACCCGCTGCTGCATGCCGCCGGAGAGCTGCCACGGGTACGCCGCGTGCGTGCCGTCCAGGTGCACCGCGGCCAGCGCACCGCGCACCAGCTCCAGCCTCCGTTCCCGCGGCACCCGCTTCTGCCGCAGCGGCAGCTCCACGTTGGCGCTGATGGTCATCCACGGGAACAGGCTGCGGCCGTAGTCCTGGAACACCATGGCCAGCCCGGGCGGCGGGCCGGTCACCAACTGCCCCTCCAGCCGCACCTCCCCCGCGCTCGGCGCCAGCAGCCCGGCGATGCAGCGCAGCAGCGTGGTCTTGCCGCAGCCGGACGGGCCGACCACGCAGACCAGTTCGCCGGCGGCCAGGCTGAACGTGATGTGGTGGATCGCCTCCACCACCCGGCCCCGGCCCTGGTACGTCTTGGCCAGCCCGGCCACGTCCAGCACCGGCTTGCCGTTCACTGCCTCAGGTACCATCGCAGCACCCATCGCTCCAGCCGGCGGAACAGCACGGACAGCACGAAGCCGAGGAGGCCCAGCAGCACGATACCCGCCCACATCTCCGGGATGTCGAAGCTGCGCTGGAACTGCACGATGGCGAAGCCGAGGCCGTTGCTGCTGGCGAACATCTCGCTGATGACCATCAGGATGATGGCGATGGACAGGGCCTGGCGCAGCCCGGCCATGATGTGCGGGCTGGCCGCGCGCAGCACCAGGTGGCGCAGGCGGGCGGTGCCGGTGATGCCGAACACCCGGGCGGTGTCCACCAGTACCGGGTCCACCGAACGGACGCCCTCGACCGTGTTCAGCAGCACCGGCCACACGCAGCCGGAGATGATGACGAGTACCTTCATGGTGTCGGTGAGGCCGGCGACGAGGATCAGCACCGGTACCAGCACCGGCGGCGGGATGGCCCGGAAGAACTCCAGTACCGGCTCCAGCACGGCGCGCAGCCGCCGGGAGGCGCCCACCGGTACGCCCAGGCCGACCCCGATCAGCCCGGCCAGCCCGTACCCGACAACCAGCCGTACCACGCTGGGCAGCAGGTCGTCCACGGCGCGGCGGCCGAACCAGACCGACCGGAACTTCTCCGCGATCAGCGCGGGCGGCGGCAGGTAGAAGCTCTGGCCGCGGACGCTGATCCACCACCACAGCAGCACCAGCAGCACGGGCAGCAGCAGCACCTCCGCCGCCCGCAGCAGCCCCCGCAGTACCAGCGTCACAGCACCGTCTCCGAGCGGATCGACGGGTGCCAGAACAGCAGGCGCCGCTCGGCCAGGCGGACCAGAGCGTTGACGGCCACGCCGATCAGGCCGGTCGCGGCCACCAGCGCGTACACCGTGGGTACCGCGCCGCTGCCGCGCGCCACCTCGATCCGGCTGCCCAGCCCCGGTCCGCCGATGACCAGCTCCGCGGTGATGGCGAGGATCAGCGCCACGGCCGCCCCCAGCCGCAGTCCGGTCAGGACGAACGGGAGCGCGCCGGGCAGCAGCACGTGGCGCAGCCGGGCCAGCGGGCGGAACCGGTACGAGCGCGCGGTGTCGACCGCGGTCGGGTCCACGTCCGCCACCCCGTACAGGACCTGGATCAGCACCTGCCAGAAGGACGCGTACACCACGAGCATGAGGGTGGAGCGGATGTCGGTGGCGTACAGCAGGACGGCCAGCGGGATCAGCGCGACCGACGGGATGGGGCGGAGGAACTCGATGGTGGACGCGGTGAACGCGCGCAGCGTCCGCGAGGTGCCGATGAGGCTGCCGGCGAGTACCGCCGCGGTGAACGCGAGCAGCAGCCCGATGGCCCAGGCGCGCATGGTCTGGCCCGCCGCGATCCAGAACCCGCCGTCGCCCACCTCGTGTCCGAGCGCGACCAGGATGGTGCTGGTGGGCGGGAGGTACCGCGCCGGTACCAGGCCGAGCCGGGGCAGCGCCTCCATCACCGCGCCCAGCCCGGCCAGCCCGCCCAGCCCGGCGAGGATCCGCCCCGCTGCGCTCACGGGAGCAGTGCGGTCAGGTCCGCCGGCTTGCTGATCAGGCCGTCCTGCTGGGCGAGCCGGGCCAGCGTGCTGATCGAGTCGCGGTTGAGGTCGTTCGGCCAGGCCGGCAGCGTGATCTTCGTGAGCACGTCCGCCGGGATCTTCGTGTACGTCTTGACGACGTCCCGCGCCTCGTCCGGGTGCGCCCGCGCGTACGCCAGTGATTCGTTGATGGCGTCGGTGAAGCGCTTGGTCAGGTCCGGGTTGCTCGTCGCCGTCTGTTCCCGGGTGAAGTACGCCGCGATGGTGAGGTTGGGCGCGGTGTCCACCAGGCACCAGCTCACCGGCCGGGCGCCCTGGCTGATCGCGGTGGTGAGGAACGGCTCCACCACACCGGCCGCGTCCACCTTGCCGCCCAGCACCGCCGCGGGCGCGTCCGGGAACGCCAGCTCCACGAACTTGATCCGCGACGGGTCCCCGCCGTCCTTGCGTACCGACGCGCGGATGGTCGTGTCCAGGATGTTCTTGAGGTTGTTCACCGACACGGTGTGGCCGGCCAGGTCGCGCGGCGACCTGATCGGGCTGCCCGCCTTGACCACCACGGCGCCGAAGTCCTTGCCGGCCACGCCGGTGGAGGCGTTGCCGTTGGCCAGCACCTTGAGCGGCAGGCCCTTGTCCCGGGCGACCAGCAGCGAGGTGATGTTGGCGAAGGCGAACTGGAACTGCCCGCTCACCACGCCGCTGATACTGGCCGAGCCGCCGGAGCCGGCCTGCAGCGTCATGTCGATGTTGCGCTTGCTGAAGAAGCCCTTGGCCCTGCCCAGGTAGATCGGCGCGACATCGACGATCGCGATGACGCCGACGGTTATCCTGTCCGGCCTGCCGGCGGTGCCGCCGGTGGCCGGGCCGCCGGATCCGCCGCACCCGGCGCTGAGGGCCAGGGCGGTCACGGCGAGAGTGGTCGCGAACGGTCGGGCGGGTGAGGTGCGGCGCATGGCGACCTCCGGAATCGATGTCCGTGATGGCGTGTTCGGGGAGCGAACAATCATCCGCATCGTGGACATCAAGATATCCAGATGTATCACGATGAGTCAATCGCTGCCCGGGGCGCCACCCGGTCAGATCCGGTACTCGGCGCGGACCGGGGGCGGGAAGAGGTCGTCCACCGCGAGCGGCCGTGGAGTGATGCCCTGCTCGGCCGCGTACTCCAGGAACGCGGCCAGGCTGTGCCGGTTCGGCTCGACGCCGTAGGGGAACGGCTGGCCGCCGAACAGCGCGGCCATCTCGCGCGCGTAGGCCGGCAGCCACGGCACCGGGAACCGGGAGGCGTTGAGGTCCGTGGCCCGCGCGAGGCCGCGGTCCCGGGCCGCCACGAAACCCTGGACCAGATTCATCGGTATCCACGGATGCGCGTCCACCACCGCACGCCGGACCACGATCACGTGCATGATCGGGTACAGGCCGGTGCGCCGGTACCAGTCCCGCTCCCGCTCGGCCGCGTCCGGGAACAGCGGCACCACGGGCGCGTCCGGCCCGTCGCCGCGCTCCGGCGGGTGCGCCGAGATGACCGCGTCGAGTGCACCGTCCGCGAGCAGGTCGCCCAGGCTCCGGTCGGCCACCACCTCCACCGTGTACCCGGCGGGCAGCGCGAACTGTTCCCGCCGGCCGGGCTGGTTCACCCCGCCCTGTACCCAGCGCACCCCGGCCAGGTCGAGCCCGTGGTCGTGCTGGAGGATCCCGCGTACCCACACGCCGGCGGTCTGGAACCACTCCGGTACCCCGATCCGCGCCCCGGCGAGATCCCCCACCGCGCGTACCGGCCCGGCGCGGCGCACGTACACCGCGGAATGCCGGAAGACGCGGGACGGGAACACCGGGATGGCCACCACCGAGGTGTCCCCCGCGCCGGCCATCGCCACGTACTTCGCCAGCGACAGCTCGGACACGTCCCACTCGCGGTACGCGGTGAACCGGAAGAAGATCTCCTCCACCGGCAACTGGAGACAGGTGAGCGCCACACCCTCCACCCGTACCCGCCCGGTGGTGAGGTCGCGGACATGGTCGTAGTCGCTGACCGCCAGGCTCAGGGATATCCGGCCGCCGTCCGTACCGCCAGACATAAACGCCTCCGTTGCGTGTCGTTTCTCGGGATCGTCGGTTTCCCTGTGATCGGAGTGTCGACTTTCCGGGCGAGGTTCGGTACAACTGGATCAGCCACGCAAGATGACCATCGTGTTAGGCTCCAGCACACTCAACACCAATTCCGGCACCTCCGCAGCGTGAGTCATCACCCCCACTGACCGCAGACTCAGTCACCGCGCGGCCGGCCGCGCGTCCACCACCAGCGCGCGGGAGGAATTCCGTGTTTTGGCCATCGACATCTCTGCATACGCATACCGGCGTGGACCGTCCCGTGTGGGCGGTCCATGTCGGTTGTCGGGTCCATTGCACCGACCCAAGAATCGCCACAGTGACCGGGCCGGCACGCATTGTTATCATTGGAGTCTGAGTGATAAGAAGGGCTTCCTCTCTTAGAACGCAAGTGATATTCATTTACCCGTGGACAGCCTTCCTCCTTGACGCCAACCGCGAGAGGAGAGTCTCCATCGATGGAGCTTCTCCTATGGACAGTGCGGCGGCCACAGCCTCACCACCGGTGGGCGCTACGGCCGACCTCCAGCTGTCGCAGTTCGGTCAGCGGGCCCGATGACCACTGGCACCGTCGCCAGGATCGAGACCCGCCTAGTGGGTGACCTGACGAAGAAGCGCGAGGATCGGCAATGATTCCTGACCCGGAGATAGAGGGTTTCGTCTGGCCGGACACGGAGGACGCGGCCGTCGACACAGTGTCCACCGTGGACGGTGGCCCCCTGATCCTCTACACCGAACGCGTCGAGCGTCCCCGCCCGCTGCCGCAACCGCAGCCGGTCGCGCGCATCCGGGAGCGGATCCGCCGTGCCCGGCCGGCCTGGCCCGCGCGGCGGGAACGACCGGCGCACCCGCAGCGCCCGGTACCGGCGGAGTTGGTACCGGCGGAACCGGTGGCACCACGGCACGCCGCCGCGGTCGAGATGGGCCGGTACGCGCTGGCCGAGGCGAGCCGGTACGCCGTCGCAGAGTGGGTACGGCGTACCGGCGCCCCGGCCGGCCGGCACTCGGCCCTCCCCGGCGCGGGCTGGTACCCCGTCGTACCGCTCCCGATGACCAGCACGTACCGCGGCCGCCGGCGCGCGGAGGTGGTCAACGACTGGCGCTGGCCGGCCGTGGCGGGCACGGTCGCCGGTGCCAGCCTGGCCCTGGCCATCCTCCTGATCGCCGCGTCCCCGCCCTCGCACGGGATGGCCGGTACCCCGAGCGCGGGCGGCGGCGGCATCACCATGGTCGGCGCCGGGCAGTTCGG
>DATEJJ010000551.1:0-3922 GCA_035278125.1 Rugosimonospora sp. | reverse complement strand
CGCGGCTTCGGGAATCTGGGCACCTGCTGTGGCGGTACGGGTCTGGAGTCGCACCAGAAGTTCCAGGACTCCATCTACTTCCGGGCGGTGGACAACTCCACGCTCTACGTCAACCTGTACCTCCCGTCCACACTCAACTGGCACGAGCGGCGCGTCGTGGTACACCAGTCCACGGCGTACCCGACCGACCCGCGCGGCGAGACGACACTGCGGATCGTCGGCTCGGCCCGCTTCGCGCTGAAGCTGCGCGTCCCGTACTGGGTGCGGGCGGGCTTCACGGTGCGGGTCAACGGGGTGCGGCAGCCGCTGGCGGCGACGGCCGGCGAGTACGTGACCGTCCACCGGCAGTGGCACACCGGGGACACCGTCGCCATCACGATGCCGTTCACGCTGCGCACCGAGCGGGCACTGGACCAGCCGCAGACCCAGGCGCTGGCGTACGGGCCGGTGCCGATGGTCACGCTCGACCCGGCCACGAGCTACCGGTCGTACACGCTCTACCCGAACCTGGGGTTGCGCGGCGACCTGGCCCGGGTGCTCGCGCCGGGCGGCTCGCCGATGGAGTTCCGCAGCGGCGCCGACACGGTACGGCCGTTCTACGTGGCCGACACGAGCGCGTACCACGTGTACTTCCACCGCAGCGAGCCGGGGATCGTCTTCGGTGGCGCGGACACCGGCGTGCCCAACGTGGCCGGCGCGGACGGCCTCACGTTCCTGGACGTGCTGTGGTCGGCGGCGCCGTTCGCCGGCCAGGCTCAGTTCCGGCGGGCGGTCCGCGGTACCGCGGCGGCGTTCGTGCGTGCCGGGCTGCTCAGCGGCGACCAGGCGCACCGGGTGGCGGGGGTCGCCGACCGGGTCATCCTCGGGCCGTAGCCGGATGCGGGCCGGCTTCGAGAAAGCGCTCCAGGCCGGGCTGCCCCGGCATCGGGCGGACGAGGCACTCCTGGATGGCGCGGGCGGCCGCGGCGGCCCGCGTCTGCGCCCCGATCTTCCGGAGGATGTGCTCGATGTGGCTGTGCACCGTGCGGGGCGACAGGTACAGGCCGAGGGCGATGGTCTGGTTGGACTGGCCGAGCGCGGTGCGGGTCAGCACGTCGAGTTCGCGCGGGCTCAACCCGTAGGGCAGCTCCGTCGGTACGGTGTGCACCAGCACGGCCGGCGCGGTGGGCAGGCCGGTGTGCCGCTGGCGGTGCAGGCCCACCCGGTACCAGTCGCGCCCGGCCGGCCAGAGCAGCCGCAGCCGGTACCCGCCCGCCGCGGTGAACTCGGCCAGCAGGCCGAGGAACGCGCCGTCGTCGAGTACCGGCGGCCGCTGCCGGTCGGGTAGCTCGACCACGCCGTCGGGGAGCACGAGCGCGGCGGCGGCGCCGGGCGGCAGGTCGTCGGCGATCCGGCCGGTCAGGTCGGCCAGCGCGGCGAGCGCCGGGAGCACCGCGGCGAGCAGGTGCCGCGCCTGGGTGTCGAAGGCGCCGGCGCGCTCGCTGGACAGGTGCACCATGCCGACGTACCGGTCGCCGTGCCGCAGCGCCCCGGTCACCCCGTCCCGGTACCCGGCCGGCTGGGTGTACTGCTCGTAGAACCAGCCGCGCCGGAAGGACTGCCCCGGATCGTCCGAAATGGACGGTGGTAGCGGCTCGGTCAGCACGCTGCGGTACCAGGGCGTGTGGATGAACTGGGCGGCGAGCCTGTCGCTCACCTCGGCGGCGTAGCCGATGCCGGCGACCTGGAAGTGCCGGCCGGTACGCGGGTCCACGCCGACGAGGGTGGCCGCGTCGACCGGCAGCGCGCCGGCGAGTACGGACAGGGCCGCGCCGCACGCGGCGGTGGTGTCGCGTTCCCGGGTGAGCATGCCGATGCGGGTGGCCGCGGCTATCCGGTCGTGCTCCAGCATCCGCGCCTCCCCAACAGGGCGAGGGCCGCCACGAAAATGTTCGGAAGCTAACGATAGTGGCCGCCGTGCGCCCCGGCAAGCCGCCGGCCGGGTTGGGTATTCCTACGGATGTGCCGCCGGTGGCGGCTGGGCTTTGCTGGTCGGCACGCAGACGACCGACGCGACCCGAGGTGCGATCATGAGAAGCAGGCTGACCCGGCGCGACGCGCTGGCCCTGTCGGGCGGCGCGGCGACCGCCGCCGTGCTGGCCGCGTGCAGCGGCCCCAGTACCGCCGGTACCGGCGGAGGTCCGGTCGCCACCGCCTCAGCGCGGCGCCTCACGAAGATCGGGCTGGACTACCCGTTCACCCAGCTGCCCCTGTACGCGACGCTGGTCAAGCTGGCCACGGCCGCGGGCCGGACGCACGGCATCGAGCTGGTGACCACGAGTGACGCGAGCCGGCCGGACACGCAGGCCACCAACCTGGCCGCCTGGGTGAGCCAGCAGATGCCCGCGATCGTGTCGTTCCCGATGGTGTTCGAGGCGACCGAGACGGTGGCGAAGTCCGCGCTGGACACCGGGCTGATCTGGGTCACCTACGGCGGCTCGCTGCAGCACCAGAGCGCGGACATCCAGTTCAGCTTCCTCAAGGGTGGGACGCTGCTGGGCCAGGCCGCCGCGCAGTGGGCCAACCAGGCGCTCGGCGGCAAGGGCAAGGTCGCGTTCCTCACCGACGCGACGATCCAGCTGGGCCGCGACCGTACCAAGGGGATGGTGGACGCGTTCACCGCCGGCGCGCCGGGTGTCGACGTGGTGGCCCGGGAGCAGGCGATCGACCCGGACACCGGGCTGTCCAAGACCAAGGCCATCCTGGCCAAGCACCCCGACCTCAACCTGGTGCTGGGCGTGACCGACGCGGCGGCGTACGGCGGCTTCAAGGCGCTGCAGCAGGCCGGCCGGGCGGGCGACGACCCGAAGACGTTCGTGGGCGGGCAGGACGGCGCGGCACCGTCGCTGATCGCCATCAAGCAGGGCACGTTCTACCGCGCGTCGGCCGCGCTGGCACCGCACGACATCGCATCGGCCATTGTGGACGTACCGCTGGCGGTGGCCGCCGGTACCGCGAACCCGAGCGTGGACGTGCCGATCGTGCTGGTACAGAAGGCGGACAGCGCGACGATCGACGCGCTGCTCGCGCAGAACTCATGACGCTGTCGGTGCGCGGGCTGGTCAAGTCGTTCGGGGGCGTACGGGCGCTGGACGGGGTGGACCTCGACGTGTCCGCGGGAGCGGTGCACGCCCTGCTCGGGCACAACGGGGCGGGCAAGTCCACGCTGATCCGGTGCCTGGGCGGCGGGTACCCGCCGGACGCGGGCACCATCGAGGTCAACGGCGCCCGGTACGCGCGGCTCACCCCGCGCGAGTCCATCGCGGC
The DNA here is from genome assembly GCA_035278125.1 of Rugosimonospora sp. GTDB lineage: Bacteria > Actinomycetota > Actinomycetes > Mycobacteriales > Micromonosporaceae > DATEJJ01. Next base: position 616 of record DATEJJ010000551.1, on the reverse strand, counting down.
CGGCATCGCCATCATCTTCCAGACGCTCAGCGTGGTGGCGCCGCTGACCGTCGCCGAGAACATCTTCCTCGGCCAGGAGTGGACCCGCGGCGGCCTGGTCAACCGGCGGGCGCAGGAGGCGGTCGCGGGCGAACTGCTGCACCGGGTCGGCGCCGCGTGCTCGCCCCGGGACCGGGTGGGCGAGCTGCCCATGGGGCAGCGGCAGCTGGTCGAGATCGCCAAGGCGCTCAGCCGCAGCGCGTCGGTGCTCGTGCTGGACGAGCCGACCGCGGCGCTGTCGGGGGCGGAGAGCGACGCGCTGGCCGAACGGGTGTCGGACCTGCGCGCGCAGGGGCTTGCGGTGCTGTACGTGACGCACCTGCTGTCCGAAGTGGAGCGCCTGGCCGACGCGGTGACCGTACTGCGGGACGGGCGGGTGAGCTACCACGCGCCGATGGCCGGGCATACCCGCCGGCAGCTGGTCGAGGCGATCGCCGGCCCGGGCGCCGAGCCGGTGGCGAAGAGCCCGCCCCGAGGCGGAACCGCGCTCGCGGTCGAGGAGCTGGCCGGACCCGGCTTCGGCCCGGTCAGCCTGCGGGTGGCGGCGGGGGAGATCGTGGCCCTGTACGGCCTGATC
>DATEJJ010000550.1:0-3080 GCA_035278125.1 Rugosimonospora sp. | reverse complement strand
CGGCGGCGCTGCGCCGGTACGGCGAGGTGCGGGTGGCCACCGCCGGCATCGCGCTGTACGGCGCGAGTACGGTGCTGTCCGCCACGCCCTGGCTACCGCTGGTGCTGGCCGGTACCGCGCTGTTCGGCGCCGGGCTGGCCTGGCTGCTCATCGCGCTCGTCACCCTCGTGCAACGCAGCACACCGCACGGGTTGCAAGCGCGCGTGTACGCCGCAACAAACCTCGCCGTCGCCACGCCGCAGACCGTGTCGATCGCGCTCGGCGCGGCACTGCTCGCCGTGCTCGACTACCGGGTGCTCCTGCTCGCCTGCGCCACCGTCGCCGCCGTGTCCGCCGGGTGGCTCGGTACCCGTGACGCATCGACCGTCCCCAGTGGACACCCCACTCCGGGTACACCGGTTGCCGGGCCACCGGCCGCCTGAGCTGCCGGGTCACCGCGGGCGCACTGTCCGTTGCGGACAGTCGCAGTACGCGAGTGCAACTCGCCGTTGGGGCGTTCCTTGACGGTTGTTGGTAACCCTGTGCGGTGGACCGCTGCCGCGCTGCTCATCGATGGTGGCGAAACTTGGCACCTTGCGGCCAGTGGTCTACCGTGTAGCCGTGTGACCTGAGGCTCGACCTCAGGCGTCTGTCAGTCGGGGGGGCCGGCAGGCGGGATACCGGCAGAGTGGCGTTCCGGCGCCGCGATGCTGAACCCGTCGCCGGGTACGATCGACCGATCGTGTGGGGGACGGATGAGAAAGGCGCGCGGACTCAACCAGTCTGGCGCCGGTGACCCGGCACCGATGGTCCATTACCTTCGGTCCGCCGCCGACCATGTGGACCGGTGCATGTCCGGCCACGAACACAGCAGCGCCATCAGCCGCTGGGCCACGGTGCTGTCCCGTACCCTCGGTCACGACGCGGCCACCACGTGGCGGCTGGAGCTGGCCGGGCGGCTGCACGACGTCGGGAAGATCGTGGTGCCCGAGTCCATCCTCAGCAAGCCCGGCGACCTCACCGCGGCGGAGTGGGACCTGCTGCGCCAGCACCCCGAGCACGGCGCCCGGCTGGCCCGGCTGGTACCCGGGCTGGGCGCGGTGGCCGAGTCCATCCGCCAGCACCACGAGCGCTTCGACGGCACCGGGTACCCGGACCGGCTGCGCGGTACCGAGATCCGGGTGGAGGCGCGCGTCATCGCCGTCTGCGACTCGTGGGCGGCGATGCGCTCGGACCGGGCGTACCAGGCGGCCATTCCCGAAGACCAGGCGCGCGAGCAGCTGCGCGCGGGCCGGGGCAGCCAGTTCGACCCGGAGCTGGTCGACCTGTTCCTGGACCTGCACGACCGCGGCTTCGTGGGCGAGCTGGAGCTGCTGTCCACACCCGCGGTGGCGTAACCGGCCGGCCCGGCCTACGAGCGTTGTTAGTGTTGCGCTCGTGGCGGACTACGGGCGCGAGCTGAGCTTCGGCTTCTTCCTGGTGCCCGAGGCCGCCGCCCCGCTGCTGGACACCGCCCGCGAGGTGGAGCGCCGCGGGCTGGACTACGTCGCCGTGCAGGACCACCCGTACCAGCGCCGGTTCGTGGACACCTGGACGCTACTCAGCATGATCGCCGCGGTGACGACGCGGGTACGCCTGTTCCCGGACGTGGCCAACCTGCCGCTGCGGCAGCCGGCCATGCTGGCCAAGGCCGCCGCCAGTCTGGACGTGCTGTCCGGGGGGCGGGTGGAGCTGGCGCTGGGGGCGGGCGGCTTCTGGGACGCCATCGAGGCGTACGGCGGCCCGCGCCGCGAACCGGCCGCGGCGCTCGGCGCGCTGACCGAGGCCGTCGAGGTGATCCGGCTGCTCTGGAGCGGCGAGCGCAACCTGCGCTTCGCCGGTACGCACTACCGGCTCGCGGGCGCCCAGTCCGGGCCGGTACCGTCCCACCCGATCGGCATCTGGCTCGGCGTGTACGGCCCCCGCGCGCTGCGCCTGACCGGCCGGCTGGCCGACGGCTGGGTACCGTCCTTCCGCGGCGACGCGGCCGCCCTCACCACCATGGCCGGCACGCTGGACGGGGCGGCGCGCGAGGCCGGGCGCGACCCGGGGCAGATCCGGCGGGTACTCAACGTGGGCGGCGTGATCACCGACGGTCCGTCCGAGGGCGTACTGCGCGGCCCGGTCGGCCAGTGGGTGGAGGAGCTGAGCGACCTCGCGCTCGGCTCCGGCTTCGACACGTTCATCCTCTGGGCCGACGGGGACAAGCAGCTGGAGCGGTTCGCCGAAGAGGTGGTACCCGCGGTGCGCGCCCAGGTGGCGGCCGAGCGGGCGCACTAGCCGAGCGCGGCGATCCGCTCTTCGGTCACTTCGGACAGTCCACTCAGGACAGTGGTGGCCCGGTCCGCCGCGTCCGCGTCCAGCGGGTACTCCGGGGTGGGTACCGCGAGCACGCGCATGCCGGCCGCGGCTGCCGCGCGTACCCCGTTGGAGGAATCCTCGATCGCGGCGCCGCGCCGCGCCGGGAAGCCCAGCCGCTGCGCGACAGCAAGGTAGACGTCCGGGGCCGGCTTGCCGCGCGGTACCTCCTCCGTCGAGATGGTGGCCCGGAAGGCGCCGGACAGGCCGGCGGCGGCCAGCGCCGCGGCGATCAGCCGGGGTGGCGAGGAACTGGCCAACCCCAGCGGCCACCGCGCGCCCAGCCGGCGCACGACCTCAGGCGCCCCGGCGATGAGGGGTACCCGCGCCGCGTAGCGCTCCGCCATCCGGCCCACCACATCCGCGGCCACCCGCTCCGGCGGTACCCCGACGCCCAGCTCCTCGCTGAGGTAGCGGGCCCACTCGCCGGTGCTCATCCCCATCAGCCGGCGCTGGCTGTCCGGCAGCCAGTGACCGCCGTGCTCCGCGACGTAGCCGCGCCGCACCTCCTCCCACACCGGTTCGGAGTCCAGCAGCACGCCGTCCAGGTCGAAGATGACCGCGTCCATGCCGGCTACGGGATGTGGATCGGCAGGCTGGGCAGGAGGCTGGGCAGGGGCGGCAGCGGGAGCTGGGGCAGGCTGGGCAGCGGAAGCTGGGGCATGCTGGGTAGCGGCAGGGGCAGCCCGCCACCGCCGCTGCCC